>CAIMNN010000176.1 GCA_903842845.1 uncultured Acidobacteriaceae bacterium
GAGGTCCGTTGCGCGCATTGTCTTGGTCAGCACCTCGCCCAGCACGGCGCGGAAGTCCGTTGTGATTGCGAGGTCGCGCTGCTCGTAGAGCTGCTCGGTCTCAAGCCCTGGCCACTTGCCGTAGACTTTGCCGCCCTTCACGCGACCGCCGAGGACGAACATGACGTTGCCGTGGCCGTGGTCGGTGCCGCCGGTGCCGTTCTGCTTGGCGGTGCGGCCGAACTCGCTCATCGTAACGAGTGTCACGCTCTCGGCTTCATCGCCCAGGTCGCGCCAGAAGGCAGCGATGGACTGGCTGAACTCGGTGAGACGATTTGCGAGTTGGCCTTGCGCGCCACCCTGGTTGACGTGCGTATCCCAGCCGCCCATGTCGGTGAAGGCGGTCTCAACGCCGAGGTTTGACTTGAGGAGCTGCGCGATCTGCTTCATGTTGCGCCCGAACTCGCCGTTGGGATATGTGGCGCCGTTGGTGGGCGTGTAGGTTGTGGCGTTGGCTTCGCGCATCATGCGGACGGCGTCAAAGGTTTCTTCGCCGGCCTTGTGCAGGATCTGGTCGCCGCTTGCAGCGTAGATGCTTTCAAAGGTGTTGGCAATGGGCTGTGGTTTGGGGCCGCGGCCGGCGACATTGAAGTTGGCGATGTCATTGATGGCGAGCGCGGGGACTGAGCCGGTGAGGGTCTTTGGCAGTTGACTGCCGAGCGCGACGGCGCGGAAGGGGCTGGCTTTGTAACGCACGCGTGAGTCTTCGGCTTGGAGGGCGCGATTGAGCCAGCCGTCAATTTGGAGACTGTTGCCGGGCGTGCCATTCTCCATGTAATCCTGCGCGTCGAAGTGTGAGCGCGATTCGTTGGGCGAACCGGCGGCGTGGATGACGGCAAGATGGCCGTCTTTGTAGAGGTCGGCGAAGGGCGCGAGTGAGGGATGAAGGCCGAAGTTGCCGTCGAGGTCTAGGACGGTTTCGGGCGCGATGCCGATGGTGGGGCGCATGGCGTAGTAATTATTTTCGCGATAGGGAACGACGACGTTGAGGCCATCAACCGCGCCGCGCTGGAAGATGACGACCAGTCGATTGCCTTTGGTGGGCGCGCTCTGCGCCAATGCGGCGCGAAGAAGGAAGTTGGGCAGCGCTGCGGTTCCGGCCAATGCGAGTGCGCCGTTCTGCAAAAAGAATCTTCTATTCATCGTGAGTTCCTTTGTCAATTAGCGACGTTGAAATTCTGGCGAGCCGAGCAGCAGCCCGGCGAGGGTTTCGTCTTTGGCTTCAAGTTGCGCGGGGGATAATTTGACGTGTGACTTGAATGTGGCCGCTTCCTGTTCGGAGACGGGGCGCGTGGGGTTGTCGGTGGCGGTCTGGTCGGTTATCTGGCGCAGGATTGCTGCGCGGGTTGTGTCTTTGAGGCCGACGCCGAGGAGTTCCTTCTCGATGCGGGCTTCTTCGTCGGCGGGTACTATGCTCATCTGGGTCTGCGCGTCCCATGCGTCGGGAGGAATGCTCCAGCTTCTGCGGCAGCCGTTCTCATGGTTCAGCGCGAGTGAGAGCGCGTAGTTCATGCGGCTGACGAGCTCGCCCGAGTTCAGCCACGCGTCTGATTTCCACGAGTAGCCGGTAGGCGGCATTGCGCCGTAGAGCGACATGCCGAGGTTGCGGATGGCGTTGACGATGACCTGCGGATTTTTCGGTTGAATGTCGCTGGCGCGGACGGCTGAGATGACGAACTCTTCAGGGGTTTTGAGTTTGGCGCGGTAGTTCTCCACGCTCCAGAACTCGGGCGAGCGGAACATGGTGCGCAGAACTTCCTTGATGTCGCCACCTGAGGTCAAAAAGGTTTTGGCCATGCGGTCGATGAGCGATTGCGGAGGGTTGTCGCTGACGAAGCGCACGGCGAGTTTGCGGCTGATGAACTGGGCGGTTGCGGGGCGCGTGGCGAGGAAATGAATGAGGGCTTTGCCTTCCTGTTCACCGTTCTCTTTAAATTCGACACCCATGACGGTTTTTGTGCCGGGCTCGTGGCGGCGTGGCTCAAATTTGAAATCGGCGAGTTGGAGGGGCTTCTCCACGGTCCAGCCGGTGAGGATGCGCGCGACTTCGGTGACATCGGCCTGCGTGTAGCCGCCGTTGACGCCGACGGTGTGCAGCTCCATCAGCTCGCGTGCGTAGTTTTCGTTCAAGCCTTGCGAGGGCTTTTTGGCCTGCTTGTTCTGCGGCCGAGCTGCGGCGAGCGAGTTCGGGCCAATGCTCTGCGCGTTGTCGAGGTAGGCCATCATCGCCGGGCTGTGCGCGGTGGATTCAAGCAGGTCCTCGAATTTGCCGAGCGCTCGGGGGCGGATGACGTCGCGCTCGAAGCTCGACAGGTAGTAGGGCATGTAAACGTTTTTATTGATGAAGATGTTGAAGTGGTTGAGCCAGAAATCGGTCATCACTTCATAGAGCTGCGCGTTGGCGTAGATGTCGCGCGTAACGCGCTGGCCGGATAGTTCGTCGACGACGAGCTGATGCGGGTTGTCGAATGAGAGCATGATCTCGCGCTGTTCGGGGTCCATGCCTTCGACGAGCATCTGTTTCTCGGGGGCGCGCATGGCGATGCGTACGTTGTCGATTTCGTCTGCCGTGAGCGTGAGCATTTTCTTCAAGCGCTGGTCGGGCGGTAGAGTGAGGAGTTGCTGGATGAGTTGCTCGTATTGCACGCGGAGGTCTGCTTTGAGTTCTTTCTTTTCGGATTTTTTGGTTGGAGTGGTGTCCGCAGTGCTGGGCTGATAGGCGGCGTTCTTGATGGTTGCTTCGGGCTGGGCGACCTCGAGCATTCCCATTGTGGGGGCGGCTTGGGTTGCTGGCGGGGCATTCATCTCCGCGGCGGCTTCTTCGGCTTGGCGTTTCTCTTCCGCCTTCTCTTTCATGCGGGTCACTTGGACTTCGTAGATCTTGCGCTCGATGGGGTTCTCCGGCATGGGCAGCTTGGAGTTCATCGCCTCACGAACCTTTTCGTTGTCAGGGAAGCGCAGCATCAGCTCGGCGATGTTCAATTTCTGGATGGAAGGGAAGTTGACGAGTTGCGCGTTGAGCGTGGTTTCGTCGATCTGCTCGGGGTGGAGCTGCTGCTCGAACCATGCATCGAGGCCCATCTTCTTGACGGCGTCGATGTCGCCGGGGCGGGGGCCGAAGGTGAGACGGTTGAGCGCGTATTCGATGCGCTGGTCGCCGATGAGCTGATTGATCTGTTTGGCTGGTGGCTGCTTCGTCTTTTTGGCTTTGTCGGCGGCGAAGCTGGAGGTGGGGCCCGCAGTCATCAGCCCGCATAGGAGTACAGTGAGGATTTTCCGGTGCATTGTTCAACTCCAGAGTCAGGATTTTCGCGCGGGGACTTGCTCTTCACTTAGTTCGACCCTCATGAGGGGTGGAAGTTGCGCGCCAGAGGCAAGATGGCTGAGTATTCATGCCACTCTCACTGAACTCCCAGTACAGCTCAGTCGGCATTGAATTATGGGGTTTGTCAGACAAATGTAGAGATTTTTTGGGGTTTAAAAAGGCGAGCACCATCTGCCATAACAACCCCACCGCTAGCATAGGGGGACCACGACCACCCAATATATTGGAGGTGGAATGCTAAAAACTTCATTCTAAAGGGGGTTTAGGCAGGGCAAGACCCGAACCGCCCCCCTCAACTACCGAAGCCACCCCTTGAACCCTGTGCAAAATTGGCGTTAAATACACTTCTACAGGCACAAGCGGGAGAAAACACCCAACCGACCTCGCCTTTAAGAAGCAAACCTAACGAACCATGAACCGATCAGGAGTAACGCAGATGCAATCATCAGCCCGCAGCAATCTTCTTGTTCCCGAAATTCGCGAGGTCATGGACATTCGTCAGGCGTCGGATTATCTGGGTATTTCGCCGGACACGTTGTACAAGTATGCGTCAGAGGGTTTTGTGCCGGCATTCAAGCTGGGCAACCGGTGGCGGTTCAAGCGCTCGCGGTTGGATGAGTGGATGGACCGTCAGAGCGACCAGGTTGCGGCTGAGGCCAATCATCAGGACCCGGACCAGAAGAAGCCCGTACGTCCGGCGTTTTAACCGCGCGCCTACAGACAAACCATGAATTTGAGCCGCCGCATTGCAGCACTTCGCCGTCGCATGGCCTCGCTCAGGCTTCCGGGGTTGCTGGTCGCAACGCAGCCGGATATACGCTATTTATCGGGGTTCACGGGGTCGAGCGGCGCGCTGGCGATTCATCGGCACGGCACAAAATTATTTACTGACGGGCGTTATACGACGCAGGCCGGTGAAGAAGTTCACAAGTCAATCAATGTTGAGATAGTCGCCGGGAATCCGGCGATTGCGGCGTTGCAGTGGCTGGCTGCACAGCCGGGAATTACAACGATTGGTTTTGATCCACAGCATACTTCAGTTTTTGCGTTTGAATCGTTGAAGGGCTCACTGCCCAGCCGGTTGCGGCGGAAAGTTCTAGTGGCGCTTGAAGAGCCGTTGGTTGAATCGCTGCGGCAGTTGAAGGATGAGGACGAAATTGCGATTCTGGCCGAGGCGGCGCAGATAGGGACGGAGCTGTTCAACGAGCTGCTGCCGGAGATTCGGCCGGGGTTGACCGAGATTGACCTTGCGGCAGAGCTTGAGTACCGAGCAAGACTCAAGGGCGTGGATGGGATGTCTTTTGAGACGATTGTGGCTTCGGGGGCGCGTTCGGCGCTGCCGCATGGGCGAGCTACTGGTTTAAAGATTCCACGCAAAGGGTTCATTACATTTGATTTCGGTGTTTTGTGGAAGGGCTATTGCTCGGACATGACCAGGACGGTTCACGTGGGTGCGCCGGACACGAAGGCCCGGGCGACATACCAAGCGGTGCTGGAAGCGCAAGTTGCGGCTGTAGAGGCGGTTACGGCTGGGGCCACGTGCGAGGCCGTGGACGAAGCAGCGCGGTCGGTTCTGCGGCAGGCTGGGCTGGCGGATTACTTTACCCATTCGACCGGCCACGGGGTGGGGCTTGAGATTCACGAGCCGCCGCGGGTGGGGGCTAAACAAAAATCTCGCCTACAACCGGGTATGGTGATTACCATAGAACCCGGTGTTTACCTGCCAGGGGAATTTGGCATACGGATCGAAGATATGGTGGTCGTCCGGCGCGGTTCCGGGACAGTTTTGACAACCGCGACCAAAGCGCTCATTGAGTTGTAAAATCAGAGAGGCCCCTTTTACGAGGGGCTTGACTTTCAGAAAGTTAGGGGTCGCATGAAACCAGCAGCAAACAAAAAAGTGGCGGCTAAAGAAGCCAGCCACAAGGAGCAGAGCTCGGAGATTGCAGAGCTCAAATCGCTTATTGAGTTTTTGAAGAAGCATGAGGTGGCGGAATTCGACCTCAATCGCGGCGACCTGAAGGTGCGCCTTAAGTTTGTTCAGCCGGAAGCCTCCCCGCTTTCAGGCCAGTCAATTGCCGAGCTGGCGCGCTTGATGAGTCCAGTTGCTGCGGCACCTGTGGCTGCTGTTCCCCATGCCGCTCCCGCAGCCGCACCGGCAGCGGCTCCGGTTGCACCGGCCGCCGAGCCTGATGCGGACCTGCACATTCTGAAATCGCCGATAGTGGGCACGTTCTATGAGTCGCCATCCCCGGGCGCCTCGGCTTTTGTCGTGGCCGGTGACAAGGTCCAGAAGGGGCAGGTTATCTGCATCGTTGAAGCGATGAAGCTGATGAATGAGATAGAGGCCGACGCGACGGGCGAGATTGTGAAGCGGCTTGTTGCGAACGGCCAGCCGGTGGAGTTTGGTCAGCCGTTGTTTGCCATCCGCGCAGTTTAGAGCGCATTTTCAGCACAACATTGAATTCAATGAGGGCAAGAGCGGCCATTCGGGCTGGCTTGCCCATCAAAGATGATTAAGGGTAGGGAATGTTTCAGAAGGTATTGGTCGCCAATCGCGGCGAGATAGCACTCAGGGTCATCAACGCATGCCGGGAACTCGGTATCCGCACGGTCGCTGTTTACAGCGAAGCCGACCGCAACTCATTGCACGTCCGCTTTGCCGACGAGGCGATCTGCATCGGGCCGCCGCGCGCCTCTGAGAGCTATCTGAATGTTCCCGCGGTGATTTCCGCGGCGGAGATCGCCAATGTGGATGCGATTCACCCCGGCTATGGGCTGCTGAGCGAGAACGCGAACTTTGCAGAGGTCTGTCGCGCATCCAATATCAAGTTCATTGGACCGCCGCCTGAAGTGACGCGCCTGATGGGCGAGAAGGAAAAGGCGCGCCAGACGATGAAAGCTGCCGGTGTGCCGATTCTGCCGGGTTCTGATGGCGTTATCAGCAGCGAAGAAGAGGCTTTGCAGTGGGTGGCCAAGGTTGGGTTCCCGGTTATTTTGAAGGCCAAGGCTGGCGGCGGCGGTCGCGGTATGCGCATTGTGCGCAGCGCTGAAGAGCTGCCGAACCTTTATCATGCTGCATCGACCGAGGCGGCGAATGCGTTTGGCAACGGCGAGCTGTACATGGAGAAGTTCATCGAGCAGCCACGGCACATTGAGTTCCAGGTTCTGGCTGACGAGCACGGCAATGTGCGGACGCTTTTTGAGCGCGAGTGCTCCATTCAACGCCGCCATCAGAAGTTGATTGAGGAAGCGCCGTCGTTGCAGGTTACACCAGAGATTCGCGAGCATATTGACGCGACGTTGAAGCGCTGCTTGACCGCTATCGGCTATCAGAATGCGGGGACGGTTGAATTTTTGATGGATGAGGACGGGCAGATCTACTTCATCGAGATGAACACGCGCATACAGGTTGAGCATCCGGTGACGGAGTTCATTACTGGTGTGGATCTGGTGAAGGCGCAGTTGCGCATCGCTGCCGGCGAAAGGCTGGACCAGATTCTTCCGGAGAAGCTGGAGATACGCGGGCACGCAATCGAATGCCGTATCAACGCCGAGCATCCGGTGAAGTTTACGCCGTCTGCGGGCAAGATTACGGCGTTCAACGTGCCCGGCGGCAATGGGGTGCGCGTGGATACGGCTCAGTATGCGGAAGGCGTTGTGCCGCCGTATTACGATTCACTGATTGCGAAGCTCATTGTTTACGGCGTTGACCGCGCCGAGGCGATTGCACGTGCCGAACGCGCGCTGCGGCAGTTTATTGTGCAGGGAATTGAGACATCCATTCCGCTGCACCAGGCGATATTTGCGGATGAGGATTTCCGCGCTGGCCGATTCGACACGAAATTCATGGAGAGATTTTTAGCAAAGAACAACTAGTAGCACTGAGCAAGTAAACAACAGCATCGGGCGCAAGCCCGACTGACGTAGTAGTTCTTAAATAAAATCACTGTCGTGAGAATCAGAATGGACCGGGTCAATGAAGGCTTCAATCTGCTCGGACATATACATATTCAGGAATTTAAGAGCACATTGCTGGCCGCAGACACACTTTACACCCTCAAGCGTTGCGTATTCATTCTGAAAAGGGACAACAAGAAACGAGTCAATTTGCTTTAGATCGTCAGATGGAACGAGGTATCCGGCATTTATCACATCCGTGACAATGCTGCCGGTGACATTGTTTAATAGTGAGCTACGCAAAATGATGGACCACCAGTGATTGACATCCCGTTTCGGAGTGCCGCATCCATCGCAGATAAAAGCTTCTAAAAGGTGCCCCACTCGTCCTCCTTGTTATTCGGATGGTGCTGATATTGAAACTGAAACGCAAGTGAAGACCGTCAACACTTGCAATCGCATAAACTTGCCGCATTCAAGGCCAAGTCTACTGTGATTTGGAGACGCAAGACTGAGCAGAATTGAACTCAGGCACCAGCGTGCGCAAAAATACAAAAACTGCAAGTGTCGATTTTCAGAGCATGGAGAGATTGAGAGTGTTGTGCGAGGCGTTATTTGCGGATGAGGATTTCCGCGCTGGCCGATTCGACACGAAATTCGGGGAGAGATTTTTAGCCAAAGACAAGGATTGAACCGCACACTCAGAAATGTGGGATGAGGCAGGGAGCTATTCCATGAGTGAGCATAGAGATCAGCTCATTTACATTCAATTAGCAATTGGCTCATATATTCATCCATGATCTTGTGAGCGCAGAGCTGTCCACATGCGGATTTGATGTCATCTTGCCGAGCCAGTTCCGCATTGAATGGCACGAGCATGAATGCCGGCAGGCGTGTATCCGCTGTTGCATGGTCCTCTGGGGTTCCAGAGATAAAGCCCTGCATGTCGATATTCCACCAATGATTGACCTCGCGTTTTTGCGCGCCGCATGCGTCGCAGAAAAAGGCGTCTGGTAAAAAACTCATATTTTATTCCTTCGCAGGTACATGTCTTTGAAGCTTTTGGCCCAATGAGGAAGAGTCACTAGCGTGACGTAAGAATGATGAGCCCGATAAGAAAGCAAAAAATATGCTCGAAAAACGGCATGAATAGACAGCTTGGTACAGTGTTTAAATGTTGGCTTAAGTTGAACTTATACAAGGAGGGTCAACGAGTCAATATAAAACTGCCAAAATATAGCAAAAATACCTTGATGAGTTAGAAAGTTGTTGCAATGATTGAGGATAAATTTCCATTTATGCGCCGGTTTTGCACAGGTGCAGTTTTTTGGAAAGTGAAAGCGGTGTAAATTCAAGCTTGTCGGTCCTGCGAGCGGCAACCAGTTGGAGAATGGGGCGGGTGCATTTCAGTGAGGTGGTCATTGGAAAACAGTGTGGGCAGGGATACGGTTCCGGAAGGAAGTACGCTAGAAGCAATTTAACTTAGCGATTGTTATAAATGCGGGTAGCTGAGAGTCATCGCAGTGTCACCGGCACTATGACATCATCTTGCTTCGGCCAGAATGTGGCTGAGATACTCGTCCATCACCTTGTGGGCACAGGCATGTCCGCATACGGAGATGATGGAATCCTGACGTGCGAGCTCAGGGTCGAATGGGACCAGCACAAAGGCACGGCATGAATTTCCGTCCAGGGCATTCTCCTGACGCCAAGCCATGTTGCTGTTCATGTCGATGTTCCACCAGTGGTTAACCTCGCGCTTCGGAACGCCACAAACGTCGCACATAAACGAATTGGGCAGATAGCTCATAACAACGCAGCTCCTTAATGGACTGTCATGCCGAAGATCTTCACCAAAGCGAAAAAACCGGCGAGCCAAATTCCACTACGATGACAGCCAGATCTGGAAACCATGCTTGCTTGTTCTTTGTTTGTTGATTTGCAAGTCTTTCAAAACTCAAACGGTTCAAAGTGAAACAACACATCAAGACCGTAGTAATTATAAAACATAACTATGGTAATGAATAATTATTATTAAAAGTAATCAAAAAATAAATCCAAGAGTCGCAGGATTATTTCTGATAGTAGGAGGATTGATGGATGTGTTGCAAATAAAGGGGTTGAGTGACTTGTGAGTGTTTTTTGAGAATGGAGAGAAATGTCATTCCGAGAAATCGTCAGAGGTTTAATCGCTTTTTATTCGCTTTTATCTGCGAAGCTGGTATGCTGATTCCGCAACTTCAGGAGGTTGCCGATGGACTATCAAAAAGAGATCAATGCCGAGTATGACCGCGAAATCGCCAAAACCCGTAAGCTCCTCGAGGCTATTCCGGCCGACGTGGACTTGGAATACAAGCCCAACCCTAAATCGATGAGCCTTGGCCGGCTGGCCGGGCACATTGTTGAGACCGCCGGCGAGTGGGGCAAGTGCACGCTCACCATGGACAAGATGGAGATGAAGGAAGGGCAGAAGTATGAGCCGTTCCTGCCCAAGAGCGGGGCAGAAGCGATTGCGCGTCTGGATAAGGACACCGCAGTTGTGAAGACCGCGCTGGCTAATTTCAAGACAGCTGAGTGGGACAATCACTGGAAGTTCATCTACAACGGGCAGGCGTTTATCGATAGCCCCAAGCACGAGGTATGGCGGACGTGGGTTATCAGTCACTTGATCCATCACCGCGCGCAGTTGGGCGTTTATCTGCGGCTGCTGGGGCACAAGATTCCCGGCGCGTATGGGCCGTCGGCCGATGAAGGAATGTAGAAAGGCAGCGGTCTGGGTTGGTCGTGAAGCGGCTGGCCCGGATCGACGTTTATTTCGTTAGAGACAAACCGAACTGCAATCGTTTAAAACCGATGCAGTGAATAATACTTCTCCTTCATCAAAGAATCAGAGTGCAGTGGGGGGCGGGACGGGGCTTGTTCAGAGCCTTGGACTGTTCAGCTCGGCGGCGATTGTTATCGGGTCGATGATCGGGTCGGGCGTTTTTATTGTTGATTCAGATATTGCGCGACTGACGGATTCGCCGGCACTGTTGATAGGCGCGTGGGTTCTGACAGCTGTGCTGACCATCATCGGCGCGCTCAGCTATGGCGAGCTTGCGGCGATGATGCCGAAGGCTGGCGGACAATATGTTTACCTGCGCGAAGCGCTGGGGCCGCTGTGGGGATTTCTCTACGGCTGGACACTTTTCCTGGTCATTCAGACCGGAACGATTGCGGCCGTGGCTGTGGCGTTTGGAAAATTTTTGGGTGTATTTTTTCCAGCGGTCTCGACAACTAATTGGATATGGCACATTGCGCATGTGCCGCCGATACCTGTGGGGCCGATGGTCCTGGGCAATATGGATATCGGTTTGAATACGGCGAACCTGACGGGAATTGTGGTGCTGGCGTTTTTGGCGGTGGTGAATATCTTTGGCGTGAAGCTGGGCGCGTTGATCCAGAATATTTTTACTTCGGCCAAGGCGTTGTCGTTGGCAGCGCTCATCGTGCTCGCGTTTACTGTTGGCGTCAACTCGACGGCGATACAGGCGAACTTTGCGAATGGAGCTTTCTGGCACAACGCGGGCTGGTCGGTGTTGCATCCGGTGCAGGTGGGTGTGGGCGGGCCGATAACGCTGGTCAACTTCGCTGTCATTCTTGCAGTGGTGCAGGTCGGGTCGCTGTTTTCGGCTGATGCGTGGAACAACATCACGTTTACCGCGGGCGAGGTGAAGAATCCGCAGCGCAATCTGCCGCTGTCGTTGATACTCGGCACGGGGTTTGTGCTGACCGTCTACATTCTGGCTTCGTTTGCGTACATTCTTGTGCTGCCGCTGCATGGCGACCCGAATGGCGCAACAGCACTTGCGCGCGGCGTGCAGTACGCGACGGAAGACCGCATCGGCACGGCGGCGCTGGGGCAGATATTCCACTCCTACGGCGCGCAGTTGATGGCTGCGGCGATTTTGATCTCGACTTTCGGATGCGCGAACGGAATGACACTGGCCGGTGCGCGTGTTTACTACGCGATGAGCCAGGACGGGCTGTTCTTCAAGTCGGTTGGAAAGCTGCATCCGAAGTACAAGACGCCGGTTGCAGGATTGATAGTGCAGGCTGCGTGGGCGATTCTGCTTTGCCTCTCCGGATCGTACGGGCAACTGCTCGACTACATCATCTTTGCCGTGCTGGTCTTCTACATCCTGACAATCGCCGCGTTGTTTGTGCTGCGCTTCAAGCGGCCGGATGCGCCGCGGCCTTACCGGGCGATTGGTTATCCGGTGCTGCCCGCGCTTTATATCGTTCTGGCATCGTGGATATGTATCGTATTATTGCGATATAAGCCGCAGTACACATGGCCGGGTTTGGTAATCGTGCTTTTGGGCATCCCCGTTTATCTGCTCTGGAAGCCGAAGAGGTTGGAGAACTAAACCGAGGCCCAACAAGAATTCAACTGAACTAAAAATCAAGACTTTCATGGAGGAAGCCCTTCAGATGTCGAAATTGTTCCGCATTAAACCTCTCTCCCTGCTTAATCAGGAGGCTGCTGAAACCGGCGAGCACTCGCTGAAGCGCTCACTGGGCGCTGTGAATCTGGTCATGCTCGGCATTGGCGCGATCATTGGCGCGGGCATCTTCGTGCTCACCGGTGTAGCCGCGGCCACCAGCGCGGGGCCGGCGGTTTCGCTGAGCTTTGTGCTTGCCGGCATCACATGCGCGTTCGCGGGTTTGTGCTACGCGGAGTTTGCATCGATCATTCCCATCGCCGGTTCGGCGTATACATATGGTTACGCTACGCTCGGCGAGTTTGTGGCGTGGATAATCGGCTGGGACCTTTGCCTGGAGTATGGTTTTGGCGCGGCGACCGTAGCGGCCGGCTGGTCGGGCTATCTGAATAGTTTGTTGCAGCAGTTTGGCATCGTCCTGCCGCCGCAGTTTACGGATGTGCACGGCGCGATCCTGGTTCAATATCAAAATCAGTGGATGAACATCAAGCAGCTTCCGGCTGGTATTGATGCATCCACATTGCCGCATGTGACAGCTGTAATTAATCTGGTTGCGATGTTCGCGATTCTTGCCATCACGACGATCCTGGTGATCGGCATCAAGGAGTCGGCGAACTTCAACTCCACTATCGTCTTTGTGAAGCTGACCATCGTCGGCATCTTCATCGTGGTCGGCGGCTATTACCTCGCTACGCATCCGGCTCATGCAGCGGCCAACTGGCACCCGTTCATTCCGCCATCTGAAGGGCACGGACACTTCGGATGGCTTGGTATTCCGGCAGGTGCGGCATCGATCTTCTTTGCGTATATCGGATTCGATGCGGTTTCGACGGCGGCGCAAGAGGCCAAGAACCCGAAGCGCGATATGCCGATCGGCATTCTTGGTTCGCTGGTAGTGTGCACGGTGCTCTACATCATCGTCTCGCTGATTTTGACTGGCCTGGTGAATTACAAGCTGCTCAACGTCCCCGCGCCGGTCGCGATGGGTATGGATGTTACCGGCTTCGGCCTGGGTTCGGTTCTGGTCAAGATTGGCGCGGTGTTTGGTCTTGGCACTGTGATGCTGGTGATGTTGCTGGGCCAGTCGCGCGTCTTCTATTCGATGTCGAAGGACGGGTTGCTGCCGAAGTGGGCTTCGGCGATTCATCCGAAGTTCCGAACGCCGTGGATTTCGACGATCATTGTTGGCCTCATCGTTTCACTGATGC
>CAIMNN010000177.1 GCA_903842845.1 uncultured Acidobacteriaceae bacterium
AGGCTTGTACTGACATAGCGACCGCCGCTCAAAATTTTCTTGGTCGCGAGGGCCAGTTCTTCGGCTGCGCTTTCCTTGTTGATATAGGCCGCTGCGCCTGCGCGCAAGCATCGCACTGCATACTGCTCTTCGGGCTGGCAGCTCAGGATAATGACCGGCAATCGTGTATAGCTGTGCTTTACGTCGCGCAGCACATCCATGCCACTGCGGCCCGGCATGTTGATATCCAGGACCAACAGCCCAATATTCGCTTTTCCCAGGTGGCTCAGAACCTCATCTCCGTTGGCTGCTTCAGCAAAGATCGCACCGGGCACGGCATCAGCAAGAATCTCGCGCAGCCCGCGGCGAACTACGGCATGGTCATCTGCAATCAGAATGTTCATATCATCACCTTCTCGCTCTGTGGAATGTCCAAAGGCACGCGCACTGTCACCGTCGTCCCTTTGCCTGGTGTGCTGGAGATATGCACATCGCCTCCACAAAATTGAGCTCGTTCCTTCATGCCCAACAGACCCAACGACCCATGCGTTGTTGAGAAGCCGGAGTCCTCAAAGCCAATCCCGTCATCCTCGACGACCAGAAGAATGCTTTCCTCTTCCTGCTGAAGGGTCACGCGCACGGTTTTCGCCTGCGCGTGGCGTGTCACGTTGGTCAAACACTCCTGGAATATTCTGAAAGTCGCTGTCGCACGGTCGCCATTCAGACGCATATCAACTGGCGGAACAGTCACCTGACACTGAACCCCATTCCTTGATGCAAATTCGCTTGACTGCCATTCGATCGCGGCGGCAAGGCCCAGGTCGTCCAGCACACCAGGGCGAAGCCTGCTACAGATCGCTCGTACAGTCTTCACACCATCGTTGAGCAGCTGGATTGACTCTTCAAGGCGTGCCATTATCTCAACTTCCGTCTCTGACAGATGGCGCGTCATCCACGTCAGATCCATCTTTATCGAGGTCAGTATTTGGCCGATCTCATCATGCAGGTCGCGTGCAACCCGCTTGCGGTCCTCTTCACGCACCAGTTGCAGCCGCTCGGCCAATGCCCTGAGTTGCTCTCTTTGCAGAACCAGCGCCTCTTCATTGCGTATGCGTACTGTAATGTCGTTGTTGATCATCAGTACGCGCGGTTCCATACCGCGCTTGCCCCACTGTAGCGCCCAGCGGCTGGCCATCACGATGCGCCTGCCATCCTTCGCGATTGCTGTTACGTCGCCCTCCCAGTGCCCTACGAGCTGCAACTCTTCTTTGATAAAATCCCGCGACTGCGGAAATTCCATGTGCGCTAGATCGCGTGCGAGTTTTCCTACTGCCTCTTCTTTGGTATATCCCAACATCGCTTCAGCGCCGTGGCTCCAAAAGAGGATGGTCCCGCCAATATCCGCCACGAAGACCGCATCCTGCGTAAGCTCAAGCAGCGCGGCCTGCTCCGCCAACTCTATCTGTCGCTCTCGTCTCTCTGCCACATCGCGAAAGACCAGCACTACACCGATGACCTTTCCTTCGAGAGCAAGGATTGGCGCAGCACTATGGTCCACCGGAATCTCGCGCCCATCCCTCGTGATCAGGGCCACGTGGTTGGACACGGATATGAT
>CAIMNN010000178.1 GCA_903842845.1 uncultured Acidobacteriaceae bacterium
CCCACAAGCAGGGCGAAGAAGATGGCCAGATAGACAATCGGGCTGACGATTTTATGTTCGTGTTTGATCGCGTCTTCGGTCATGTTCAAGTTCCTTTAGTGTCGGCTGATGAGGTAGAGCAGCGGGAAGAGGAATATCCAGACAATATCGACGAAGTGCCAGTAGAGTCCGAAGTTCTCGATCATGGTGACGTGGCCGGTGGTGTAAGCACCCTGCTGGGCACGGACGATGAGGAAGCCGAGGATACCGATGCCGATGACCATGTGGAGTGCGTGCATGCCGGTCATGGCGAAGTAGAGCGAGAAGTACATCTCGGTCTTGCGGGCCATGTCGAGGGGCATGGGGTCCGGCATGGGCTCGCCTTGCTTGACGGCTTTCAGAGTGGCTTCGTCGTGCGCGGGGTCAATGAAGGACTGCACGCTGAAGGTGTGGCCGGGGACGTGGTGCTTCTCGAATTTTTCCTTGTACTCGACGGTTTTGATGCCGAGGAAGCCGATGCCGAGGATAAGGGTGAGAACGAGGGAGAGGACGAGGCCGGATTTTTTACGCGTCTCGGCGCACCAGACTCCCATGGCCATGGTGAAGCTGGAGGTGATAAGCAGGAGCGTGTTGATGCCGCCGAGGATGATGTCGAGCTGGTGCGAGGCAGCGACGAAGGCTGGGTAGTACCAGTTGCGGTAGATGAGATAGGCGGTGAAGAGGCCGCCGAAGAACATGATTTCGGTGAGCAGGAAGAGCCACATGGCGAAGGTGGTGGCTTCCTTCTGCTGCTCGTAGGTCTCGAAATGATGGCGCTGATAAGGCGGATGCGCGTGAGCGTGGCTATCGGACACTGGAGACCTCGCTGGCTTGGATTTGGTTTTGACGTTCGAGCCACTCGTAGTCGTAGGCGTCGTGGTCGACGATGGGGAGCTTCTCAAAGTTCTCGGTGAGCGGGGGAGACTGAGTCTGCCACTCGAGGCCTGTAGCCTGCCAAGGGTTGTTGCCTGCGATTGCGCCGTACTTGAGGGACCAGACGAGGTAGAGGACGGGCAGGAGGTATCCGACGCCGAGGACGGAAGCGCCGGCGGTGGAGAAGACGTTGAGGATCTGGAACTCGGCCGGGTAGCTGGCGTAACGGCGTGGCATACCGAGCATGCCGAGCATGAACTGGGGGAAGAAGGTGAAGTTGAATCCGATGAAGGTGGTGACAGCGGCGAGCTGTGAGATCTTTTCGGGATACATGCGGCCGGTCATTTTTGGCCACCAGAAGTGGATGCCGGCGAGGAAGGCCATCAACATGCCGCCGACCATGACGAAGTGGAAGTGGGCGACGATGAAGTAGGTCTCGGTGAGGTGAATGTCGGTGCCGGAGACGCCGAGGAAGACGCCGGTGAGTCCGCCGATGGTGAAGAGACCCATGAAGCCGAAGGCGTAGAGCATGGGAGTTTCGAAGGTGATGGAGCCCTTGTAGAGAGTGAATGCCCAGTTGAATATCTTGATGGCCGAGGGAACGGCGACGAGCATGGTCAAGAGCGAGAAGAGGAGCGCGGAGTAATTGGAGAGGCCCATGATGTACATGTGGTGGGCCCAGACAAAGAATCCGAAGATGGCGATGGCGACCGAGGAGAAAGCGACGGCGGTGTAACCGAAGACGCGCTTGCGGCTGAAGGTGGAGACGACCTCGGAGACGACGCCCATGCCGGGAAGAATCATGATGTAGACGGCGGGGTGTGAGTAGAACCAGAAGAGATGCTGGAAGAGAAGCGGGTCGCCGCCTTTAGTGGGGTCGAAGACGCCGATGCCGATGGTGCGCTCAAGCGCGACGAGTACGATGGCGATGGCGACGACGGGGGTGCCGAGGACCATGAGCACGCTGGCGGCGTAGTGCGACCAGACGTAGAGCGGCAGGCGGAACCAGGTCATACCGGGGGCGCGCATGCGGTGGATGGTGACGATGAAGTTGAGGCCGGTGAAGATGGAGCTGAAGCCTGCGATGAAAGCGGCGAGGCCGGTGGTGATGACGTTGGTGTTGACGTAGTGGGTGGAGAGCGGAGTGGTGAAGGTCCAACCGGTGTCAACGCCGCCGGTGATCATGGCGTAAAGGGCGAGTGCGCCGCCGGCCATGTAGAGATACCAACTGAGGAGGTTGATCTTTGGGAGTGCGAGGTCCTTGGCACCGATCATCATGGGGATGAGGAAGTTGCCGAGTGTGGCGGGAACCGAGGGCACGAGGAAGAAGAAGATCATGATGACGCCGTGCATGGTGAAGACCTTGTTATAGGTATCCATCGCCATGAGGTCGGATTGGGGCGTGAGGAGCTCAAGGCGGATGAGACCAGCCATAGCGCCGCCGATAAAGAAGAAGAAGGTGAGCGAGATGAGGTAGAGCATGGCGATGCGCTTGTGGTCGCCGGTGAGGAGCCAGCTTAGAATGCCGTGCTCCTTGTTGAGGTAGCTCACCTTGGGCATGCGGGCGGTGGCCTGGTCAGGCAGCTTGACGATGGTATCAGTGCTCATTTACTTCACCCCCTGCGCAGCGGGCGCAGCCTTGCCGTGACTCTCGGGTAACAGGTCGGGAGTCGTCATGGTTTGTTGAATGCGATAGTTTGAATCGAGGTTTTTGATGTACTCGATGAGCGAGATGATTCCCTCTTCGCTGATCTGGCCCTGATAGGTGGGCATGATGGGCGCGTAGCCCTCGGTGAGATGCTGGGAGGGATTGAGGATGGCGTTGCGGAGGAACTCGTCGTCGACGACGGCGGTACGACCGTTTGCGAGGGGAAGCTTTGCGCCGTAGACGTTGGCAAGGTTTGGTCCGCGCGCGTCGGGGCGGTCATTGTGGCAGGCCGCGCAACTGAGGCTGGAGAAGATGCGTTCGCCATTCTGAGCGAGGCTGGTGCCGCTGGTGGATTGGGCGAGCCACTTCTGGTAGTCCTCTGGAGTTTGGACGACGACATCGCCGCCCATGACGGAGTGCGCGGTTCCACAGTACTGAGTGCAGAAGAGGTGGTAGGTTCCGGGCGCGGTGGCCTCAAACCAGACGGTGTTGTAGCGGCCGGGGATGGCTTCACGCTTGACGCGGAAAGCGGGCACGGAGAAGCTGTGGAAGACATCCTGCGAGATGAGGATGAGTTCGACGGGCTGTCCTGTGGGGACGTGGAGGGCGTTTATCTCGTGCTGGCCGCCGGGATGCTCAGCCTTCCACATCCACTGCTTGCCGACGACGTATATCTTCATGGCGTTGGGGGGCGGAGTGAAGACGCGGAAGTAGATGGTGGCGCCCCAGACGAACATGACGAGGAAGAGGCCGAGTGGGATGATGGTCCAGGTGGCCTCGAGGAGGGTGGAGCCCTCGATCTGCTCGGCGACGGGATGGCGTTCGCGCGAATACAAGGAACTGAAGGTGACAAGCAGGATGATGACCACGGTCAGACCGAAGAGGCTGACGAGGGTCATGAAGAAGAGCAGCGCGTCCATTTCCGAGGCGATCTTGGAAGCCTCGGGAGGAATGATCGCGAAGTTCGTCATCCACTTGACGAGAAATTGCCAAATTACTGGGCTGATGTGCGACATGCGTTATCCGTTCACCTTTGTTCCGGTCTCGTTTGAATCTGTTGCTTGCACCTCATGCAGCTTGCGGGCGTCGCGGCGGAACATGAGGAACATAAAGCCGCCGAGGCAGGCTATGGTCAGAAATCCGCCCAACTGAACCACACGCGAAACGATGAGGCTTTGTTTGTTGGTTGCAGGATCGTAGTGGTAGCAGTAGGTCAGAATGTTGTCGACGGGAGTACCGATCTTGTTGTCAGAGGCCTCGACGAGTCCGAGGCGGATGTCTTTTGGCGAGTACTCGACGCCCATGTAGTACTGTGCGAGCTTGCCGGTGGGCGTGACGATCTGAATGGCGCTGGCGTGGGCGAATTGGGTGAGCCTGCCATCGGGGCCGGGGATGCGGACGTAGCCGAAGCCGACGGCTTTGGTGACGGCGTCGATTGCGTCCTGATGGCCGGTGAGGAAGTGCCAGCCGTTGGCCGACTCGGGGTGGCCGTATTTTTTGAGGTAAGTGCGTTTTTTGGCTGCGGCGAGTTCGGGGCCTTCGCTGGGGTCGATGCTGATGACGATGATGTCGAAGTCGCGGCCAGGCTTGAGGGAGACCATCTGGAGCGCACCGGTGAGGCCGGTGAGCTCTTCCGAGCAGAGCATAGGGCACTGGAAGTAAACGAGTGCGAGGATGGCCGGGCGCTTGCCGAAGTAATCAGAGAGCTGGACGTTCTTGCCGGTCTCGTCAACGAAGTTGAGGGCGAGGGGCAACTGCGCGTTTAGGCGCTGGGTGATGGAGATTTTGCCGAGGAGCGGCGAAGGCTTGTCGGCGGCGACACCCATGGATTTGTCGCCGATGGCGGAGACCTGAGCGGAGAGCGCGGCAGCGGAGAGAACGAGCGCGCAAATGCCGAGGAGTACTTGCATTTTCCTGCTCCGAATTGTGCCGAACTTTTTCACTGCAACTGCCTCATCTACCCGTTTGCGGGGTTTGTTACTTGCCGTTGTTTGGAACATTCATGCGCTGGGCGTCAACGGCCTCGCGCTGGTGGACTTCCTGTTCGTAGCCTGTGGGTGCAAATCCATTGGTGAGGGGCTTGGTGACGACGGGCTTGACCTCGCCACTAAGAGGCGCGGTTTGAGCTGCGGCAGGCGCAACGGGAAGACCCTGTTGTGCGATGAGCTGCATGGCGCGTGAGACGGGGATGCGCACCTTGGTGTGTGCGGCATCGGCCCAACTGTAGTGGTTGAGGAGCAGATCCTCACGTTGATGAAGGCTCATGATGTCGTCAGCGCCATCGCCCTGATCCTGCTGGAGGCGTGGCGTGGGGTACTGCTGGGTGAGCTCGCCGAAGCGATGCTGGAGTTCGGGCGAGTTGGGCAAGTTGCCGAGGTCGCGGACCGGAACGGTCTGCGCCCAGCGTGTAGTCTGGCCGTCTTCCTTGACCATGTTGGCGTTGATGACCTTGCCGATGAAGAAGACGAGCGCGCCTGTGGCCGCGACGAAGATGAGGAGCGCGACGAGGAAGACGATGATGCCGGAGATGCGGACATCGGATTTTTCGTAGCCTTCGGAGGCGTCGATCTCAACCGGGCTGTGCTCGTGCGTATCGTGCAGGTTCACCGAGTGGAGTTCGTCATGATCGTGATTAGTGGGCATGGACAGGCTCCAGAATCTCCGCGACATGCGGGTCGTTGGTCTGCACGAGCGGACGTGTCTTGAGATTGGTCACAAAGTAAGCGAACCAGAAAGCGAGCATGGCAGCCGGAACGGCGGCGTACTCCAGGATGCCCCAACTGAAGTGTAGATTGCGGGCGGCGTCTTTGAAGTTGGGCTCGATGAGCCAGAAGAGGTCGAAGGCGCGGGCGAAGATCATCCAGGAGCAGACGGCAACGAGGCGCTTCTTGTTGCGCTTGATGTCGCGGGAGAGAAGAAGCGAGAAGGGGATGAGCCAGTGGAAGAAGAAGTCGAGAGTGATGATGACGCCCCATCCGCCGCGGATGCGGTCGAGGTACCAGGGAATCTCCTCGGGTAAGTTGCCGGACCAGATGATGAGGAACTGAGCAAAGGCGAGGTAGATGTTGAGCATCACAAATGCGAATAAGAACTTTGCCAAGTCGTGCTGCTCGGTGACGCGGAGAACGGTCTTAAAGGGCTCGCCCTTGGAGAGACCGATGGAGACGATGATGGAGAAGGCGAGAACCATGTAGCCCTGGCCGACGAGAAAGAGGAGGCCGTAGACCGAGGAGTACCAGGTGGGGTCTAGGGACATAACCCAGTAGATGGCGGCCGCGGTGAGCGTGATGGCGTAGATGATGACGCCGGGGCCGGAGATGTTCTCCATCTTCTTGATCCACTTGGGTGTGGTGTCGGCAGACTCGGAGTCGCGCTTGAGGCCGAGTGCGTTGAGACGCCAGGTGTAGAAGCCCCAGATGAGGAAGCAGACGATGCCGGTGATGATGAAGGTGTTCCAGTTCAGCATGGGGTGCTTGAAGTCGATGGCGTGCGCCTGCGCTTCCGTGATGATGCCGGACTTGAGCGCGGCGGCGGTGTCGCTGATGTTGGCCCAGAGATAAAGTTTTTTGCCGAAGATGGCGAGCACGACCCAGAAGGCGAAGACGAGGGGGAGGGTGCGGCTCATAGCCTCGAGGGGGCGTCGGAGGAGTAGACCCCACTTGCCACCGGAGAGGTATTGGACCATGAGCAGGGCGAGACCGCCGACGGCGAAGCCGAAGGACATCATGAGGCCGAGTAGCCAACCGCGGAGAAGATGATCGACGGCGAGACCGTTGGGGCTCATGTTCTCAAGCACGGCCAGGAGAACGGCCAGCAGAGTGAAGACCACACCCACCACGATGGCGCGCTTTTGCCAGTTGCCGACAAAGGCTGGTGCGCCGAGCTCCGCGGGGAGCGTGTTGGTATGCGAGTTGGAGTGTTCGTCGTGTGCCATTGAGAGGTTTCCTTACCGTTGCGCCGGCTGCTGTGAGCCTGGTTTCATATCGTCCATGCTTTTTGACGGAGTCTGCGGAGGCAGATTGGTCGACGGCACGGTGATCAGAGGGTCGCCCGGGTAGGCCGGGGCCATGCCCGGAGTTCCCTGCTTTTTATCAGCCGGGTAGGATTGGACGGCTGTTGTGGGCAGCGGCCAGGGGTTGGCGTACTCGACCGGCGTGCCAATCTGCTTTGCAATGTCCTTCAGGTCACGCACCTCGACGCCTGCGGGGACGTCCTTCTGCTCGGCTGATTGGCTGAGCTGAAGAGCGCGGATGTAAGAGGCGACGGCCCAGCGGTCAGAGGGTGTGAGCTGCGAGGAGTAGTCGGGCATTGCGCCGTAGCCGTGGCTCATGACGAAGAAATAATGCGAGAGCTTTTGGTGACGGCGGAGGTCGTCATGGAAGTTGCCGGCGAGCTTGTAGCCGCGCTCGACGATGGCTCCCATGCCGTTGCCGACGCGCGAGTGGCAGGGCGTGCAGTAGACGTTGAAGCGCTCCTGGCCGCGCTCGAGAACTTCGAGCGTGACGGGGAACGGCATGAGGTCCTGCTCCTGTGGCTTGCCGTCGGGGCCGGTAACGAGACCGGTGTAAAAGTAATTGTCGGCGTGGAGCTGGTCGCGGTCAACGGTGTTGAGGACCTGGGGACGCGCGCCACGGCCGTCGGCGAAGAACTCAGAGCCGCGCTGGGGGATGAGCTTGGGCTGGTTCTGCATGTCCTGGCGGCAGCCGGCGAGGAGGAAGACGGAGGATGCGAGGAGGATGAGGAGCGCACTCCCCGGTCCCCAAGTGCGAGGGACCGGGGGCACCCGGCCGTGCCCTGATACAAGACGAGAAGCAATTGCAGATTCCTCGCTTCGCTCGGAATGACAATTCATTGAGAGAGCGGCTGAAGCTGAGAGCTTAGAACTGGAAACTGAGAACTGGTTTTTCATCAGTACTCCACCTCCACAACTGAGGCGGGCTTTAGGGCCTGCAGGTATTTTTTTGTCTCGGCGAGCTCGAACTTGGGGTCGAGGGCTTCGAGACAGAGGAAGAACTTGTCCGTCGTCGCGCCGTCGCGGAAGTTGGGCGCGTTGAAGAGCGGATGGTAGAGCTCGGGCAGGCCGTTCAAGGCGAGCATACCGAAAGCGGCGCTGAGGCCGGCGAAGAGGATGGTCCACTCGTAGGCTGGCACGATGAAGGCGGGCCAGGAGTAGGTGGGGCGACCGCCGATGTTGAGCGGGTAGGCGAGGGTGGAGACCCAGGTTTCAAGCAGGAACATGGCGGCAAGGCCCATGAGTCCACCGATGAGGGTGAGCAACGGCACCTTGTTGCGGTGGAAGTTGATGGCTTCAGCCGCTTCCTCGACGGGATAGGGTGTGTAGCAATCGAGCCTGCGCCAGCCGTCGGCGTAAGCTTTTTTGGCCGCGACGACGAGCTCGGTGGGGGTATCGAATTCGGCCAGGAGGCCGTAGGTTCCTTCACGAACAGGCATTAGTCACCCGCCTTTACTGCCGAGGGCTTGATTTTTGCGCCGGGGAGCATCATACGAATTTCAGACATAGGAATCATGGGCAGGAAACGGACGAAGAGGAGGAAGAGCGCGGTGAAGAGACCGAGGGTTCCGACGTAGGTCATGTAGTCCCACTTGGTTGCGCGATAGGTTCCCCAGGATGAGGGGAGGAAGTCGCGGTAGAGGCTGGTGACGACGATGACGAAGCGCTCAAACCACATGCCGATGTTGACGACGATGGAGATGAAGAACATGTAGGCGGGATTAGTGCGCAGCTTGCGCGACCAGAGAGTGGTGAGCGGAATGACGAGGTTGCATGCGACGAGGACCCAGTAGGACCAGCCCATGGGACCGAACATGCGGTTCCACATCATGAAGGCTTCCCAGTGCGAGGCCGAGTACCAGGCCATGAAGACTTCCATGCCGTAGCCGTAGGCGACGATGAAGCCGGTGGCGAGCATGACCTTGCCCATGTTGTCGATGTGGCGGTCGGTGACGAGGTTCTCGAGGTGATAGGCCTTGCGCAACGGAATGGCAAGGGTGAGCACCATGGCGAAGCCGGAGTAGATAGCGCCGGCGACGAAGTAAGGCGGGAAGATTGTGGTGTGCCATCCGGGAAGGACGGCGACTGCGAAGTCAAAGCTGATGACGGTGTGCACGGAGAGAACGAGCGGCGTAGCGAGACCGGCGAGGAGGAGCGAGGCTGTTTCGTAACGCATCCAGTGGCGGACGGAGCCGCGCCATCCGAGAGAGACGAGGCCGTAGAGATATTGAGCGACCTTGCTTTTGGCGCGGTCGCGCATGGTTCCGAAGTCGGGGACCATTCCGATGTACCAGAAGACGACGGAGATGGTGGCGTAAGTGGAGACCGCGAAGACGTCCCAGAGTAGCGGGGAGCGGAACTGCGGCCAGAGGTTCATGGTGTTGGGATAGGGGAGCATCCAGAAGGCGACCCAGGGACGGCCGACGTGGATGAGGGGGAACATGCCGGCGCAGACGACGGCGAAGATGGTCATGGCCTCGGCAAAGCGGTTGATGGAGTTACGCCAGCTCTGCTTGAAGAGGAGGAGAATGGCCGAGATGAGGGTTCCGGCGTGTCCGATGCCGATCCACCAGACGAAGTTGATGATGGCGAATCCCCAGGCGACGGGCTGAGTGATGCCCCAGATGCCGGTGCCTTTGAGGAAGAGCCAGGTGACGGCGACGAGCAGGAATGTGGCCACCGCGCCGCCGATGCCGAAGATAGCAAACCAGCCCATTGGCGTATGCGGGTTGAGGACGACACCGGAGATTTCTTCGGTGACGGACTTGAAGGTCTGGCCTTCTGCAATGACGCGGTACTCGCCCGTTACCGGATCGATGCCTGCCATGTGCGTTTCGGTGTGGCCTTCTTCGTGCTTTTTCAATTCAGTGGTTGCCATGGATCAACCCTTCGCCTTGTGTTCAACGGGGGAAGTTGCAAGTTCTTCGTTCAGGTTCAGGACCGGAGCGACGTATGTGGTGCGAGGACGGGTGTTCTGGTCCGCAAGCACCTGATAGGTGCGCTCGTCGGCGTGGAGCTTTGCGACCTTGCTGGCCTTGTCATTGAGGTTGCCGAAAGTGATGGCGTTCGCCGGGCAGGCCTGCTGACATGCGGTGACGATCTCGCCGTCACGGATGGCGCGGTTTTCCTTGTCCGAAGTGATCTTGACCTCGTTGATGCGCTGGACGCAGTAGCTGCACTTCTCCATGACACCGCGTGAACGGACGCTGACGTCGGGATTGCGCGAGAGCTTGAGGCTCTCGGTCTCGAAGTCCGAGTAGAGGAGGAAGTTGTAACGGCGCACTTTGTAC
>CAIMNN010000179.1 GCA_903842845.1 uncultured Acidobacteriaceae bacterium
CCCCGCTTTCCTGCTCGTCTGCGTACTCTCGCTCGGCACAACCTTCCTGCGCGAAACCTGCCTGCTCTGGATCCCCACTTACTACGTCCAGTTCGCCGGACTCACCACCGCACAAGCAGCATCCAACAGCGCGCTCTTCCCCCTCTTCGGTGGAATCGCAACCATCATCGCTGGCGTCGTCAGTGACCGCCTCGGACTCAACGGCCGCAATCTCGTCCTCTTCTTCGGACTCTGCCTCACCACCGCATCGCTCTTCGGCGTCTCCGCCATCCCCATGCACAGCAACCCCATCGTCCCCATCGTCATGATCACGATGGTCGGCTTCTTCCTCCTCGGCCCCTACTCCTATCTCGCCGGCGCTATGAGCCTCGACTTCGGCGGCTCCAAAGGCTCAGCCACTGCCGCCGGCATCATCGATGGTTTCGGATACGTCGCCAGCTTCCTCTCCGGCGTCACCGTCGCCGACCTCGCCTCAAAACAAGGCTGGCAACACACCTTCGCCTACCTCTCCATCGCCGCCTTCATCACCGCATTAGTCGGCCTCGTCCTAACCATCCGACAGCGAAATATCCAATCCAGCGTGGCCCAATAGAGTGCGGGTGCCCCCGTTGCCTGCCCTGAGCGAAGCCGAAGGGTCCTTAGCTTTTGGGGACCGGGGATACATTCAACCCCCTCTCGTGTGTTCCGCAGGTACCGCACCCACTGACCCCTGACTTCTGACATCTGACCCCTCTACCACCACATAGCGGTACACCACCTTGCCATCAGAGACGCCTGGTGTTCCAATTAAACCAACGAAACAGGGGTGCTCTGAAACATCAGGGCTGAGATAATACCCTTCCGCAAAACCAGACTTGCTCAGTCTCGGAGCAGAAAATGCCAAGTCGACGCGAACACCAGTGAGCGGCGACCTTCCGAGATTGATAGCAAGGATTGATTTAGTCTGGTTTTGCACTCACCCGATCCGGATAATGCCGGCGTGGGAAGATTTCACCGCTCCTGTTTCTGAGGTTTTTTCTTGACGCTCATGAAACAGGTTTTTTTATTCCCCGTCGCTTCCCTCCTGCTCTTCGCCGGTCTCCCTCTCTGCGCCCAGCAATCACCACCGCAGCCCGAAACCAAACCCCAGCAAAAAATTCCAACAGTCACCACCACCATCGTCGTCAACGGCGGCTCCGCCAACGGCTACGTCCCCGAACTCCTCTCCCTCGGCAACCTCGACGGCCAGTCGCTCAAGGAAACTCCAGTCTCCGCGCTCGTCATCACCCGCTCACTCCTCGACGACCAGCAATCCCGCCTGCTCTCCGACATCGTCAAAAACGACGCCTCTATCGGCGAGGACTACGCACCCGTCGGCTACTACGGCGACTACCAGATCCGTGGAATCCCTATCGACCTCGCTACCGGCCTCGAAATTAACGGCCTCTCCATCGCCGGCGAGCAGGACGTCCCCCTCGAAAACAAGGACCGCGTCGAATTCCTCAAGGGCCTCGGCGCACTCGAGAGCGGCGTCGCCTCCTCCGGCGGCCTCATCAACTTCGCCACCAAGCGCGCCGCCCCCATTCATGCCATCGACCTCGCCACCGACCAGCGCGGCTCAGCCTACGCCGCCACCGACATCGGCTGGCTCTTCGGTCACCGCAAGCAATTCGGCCTACGCACCAACCTCGCCGGCGAACGCATCGCAACTTACGTCAACGGTGCAAACGGCTGGCGCGCACTCGCCTCCGGCGCATTCGATTTCAAGCTCTCGCCCGATGCCATCTGGACCAACGACTTCGAATATCAGCACAAAGTCCAGCGCTCCGTCGGCGGCTATCAACTCCTCGGTGGCACTGTCGTCCCCTCGCTCTCCCTCATCTCGCCGTCCACGCTACTCGGCCTGCAAGCCTGGTCCAAACCCAACACATTCGACGTCTTCAACACCGGCACCCGCGTCGAGTTCGCCCTCGCCCACAACTGGCGCGCACGCATCGCCGCCGGATACAGCCACTCCCTCATCGACGACAACGTCGTCTACGCCTACGGTTGCGGCTACCAGGATGTGTGCAACACCGGCAGCCCCGCCTGGTTCTTCGCCCCCGACGGCAGCTACGACATCTACGACTACCGCGACCCCAACGAGCTCCGCACCGACTTGAAATTCGAAGCCCTCATCACCGGCACGCTTCACACCGGTGCCATCACCCATCACATCACCACCGGCGCTGAGCTCTTTACCCGCACCGTCAAACAGCCCGGCTACTACACCGCAACCAACCCATCCACTGACACCATCACCGACGGCGCTGTTTACACATACGTCGGCACCGAGAACATTTACTCACCCGTCGCCGCCTTCCCCATCGAATCCCCACATCAATCCGCTGGCCCCCAACGCCTCTGGCTCAACGACCACACCGCCGCCCTCATCGCGCAGGACCGCATCGAGCTCCCGCACCACATTCAGCTCATCGCCGGTGGCCGCATCGAATCACTCCGCGACCACAACTACTCGCTCGCCGCAACCACTCCCGGCCTCGCGCCAACCAACTCCGAGCAATCCATCTGGATGCCGCGCTACGCCATCACCTGGTCCCCGCGCGCCGACCTCACACTCTACGGCAACTACGGCCTCATGCTCTCGCTCGGTCCCCAGGCCCCGTGGTGGGTTGATAACGGCAGCCAGTTCCTCGCGCCCTTCCGCACACGCCAGGCCGAAGCCGGCGCAAAGTTCACACACGGTGACAACCTCCTCCTCACCGCCGCGCTCTTCCGCATGCGCACGCCATTCTTTTATCCGCGCATTGTCCCCGGGCCCGACAACTTCTGCCCCACCGCCGCCAACGGCGACATCTGCTTCGAGTCCGACGGCCACGAAACCCACCAAGGCCTCGAGCTCAGCGCCGAAGGCAAAGCCGCAAACTC
>CAIMNN010000180.1 GCA_903842845.1 uncultured Acidobacteriaceae bacterium
CGAGGGCCTGCTGAATTTCGCGCGCGATGGCGAGCTCCTGCTCGAGGCGCTGACGTTGACGCTCGCGTTCGACGAGTCGCGCGTTGTCAAGGATGCTTGCGGCCTGCGCGCCGAGGGCGTCGAGGAGCTGGCGGTCGAGGGTCGAGAAGGCAGCAGTGCGGCGCGAGTCGAGATACAGAACGCCGAGCAACTGACCGCGCATGAAGATAACCGACTCCATCGAATTGGCGCGTGGCAGCGCGTAGAGCGGAATGGCGACAATGGAACGCAGCCCCTGCAACACAACGCTTTGCGCGCTTTGCAGATTCATCTCGGCCAGGTTCAGGTCTTCCGTGATGATGGCCGATTGCTTGTCAAGCGCTTGTTGCAACGCGGTCTGCGTGGGCTTGATCTCGGCAGGCTCAAGGCTCTTACCGCCATGCGCGCGTGCGATGCGAATTTTCAAATTGGCCGCGGTGACCTGCGTCTGCGTCTCGCCGACGAGCTCTTCCGGCTCCAACAGCAAGCCGCGGTCGGCATGCATCAGCGTGATGGCGTGGTCAAGCATGGTGCCTAGGACTGAATCGACCGGTAGCTGCGATTGCAGCAGCGAGGTCGCTTCGAGAAGGACATTCAACTTGGCCAGGCCGGAGATGGGCTGAGTGGTCTCAACCGTCGGCGTGAATGAGAGGCGTGTCAACATGCTCTCGACCATCGCCTCATCGACCGCCGAGGAGTGGAAGGTGAGCTCGAAAGAATCTTCAAGGCCGAAACTGACCTTGTCACCGTTCTTGAGCTTTTGCCGTTTAATGATGCGGCCGTTGACGTAGACACCCTGACGGTGGCCGCGGTCCTCCACGTGATAGCCGGAGTCGTCGTGCACGATAGCCGCGCAACTGCGCGAGATGCGCCGGTCGTCTAATATGAGGTGATTGCCATTTTCTTCGCCGCGGCCAATGAGAAACGGCACAGGTTCAATACTGACCGTTTGCGAGGCTCGACCGGGAAAGGCGATTTCCAGATAAATGTCTGGTTGATTTGTCTCTGTTGTCATGGCGGCTTGGGGTTGACCTATTATACGCAGGTAAATGGCAGAAAATGATGAATTCAGGGGAGCGTATTGACATTACAAAATGAGCTCGGTCAGCTGTTGCCCGCCCAGCGGCACGTGCGCTGGAAGCTGCGTACGCGTGAGTTGCTGCTCGGGCCACGAACGCTGGTGATGGGTGTGCTGAATTTGACGCCGGACTCTTTCAGCGACGGCGGGCGCTTTGAAACTGCCCAGAGTGCGGTTGACGCCGCATTGAAGATGCTTGACGATGGCGCGGATATTCTTGACCTAGGCGCCGAGAGCACACGGCCCGGTTCACACGCCGGCGATTCTGCTGCAACAGTGTCGAGTACGGAGGAGCAGGCGCGCCTGCTGCCGGTGCTTGAAGGAATTTTGCGTGCGCGCCCTGATGCGGTGCTTTCTGTGGATACTTATAAATCTGAAACTGCCCGCATGGCGATTGCATGCGGAGCAGAGATTATCAACGACGTGAGCGGCTTCCACTGGGATGCGGAGATGGCCGGCGTCTGCGCTGAGAGCGGTTGTGGCGTGGTTTTGATGCACAGCCGCGGCAAGCCGGATGAGTGGGCGCGGCAGAATCAGTTGGAGCCAGATGAAGTGCTAGCTGCGGTTCGCGCCGGATTGACCGAGAGTTTGTTGCGTGCCCATGCGGCTGGCGTGACGGTCGACCATATAGTCCTCGACCCTGGTTATGGCTTCGGCAAACGATTTGATGAGAACTTTGCGCTGCTCGCCCGTCAGGCCAAGCTGCTCGAACTCGGACGGCCGCTGCTTGCAGGAGTTTCACGCAAATCTTTTTTGGGTCGCGCGCTGGCTGAACTTCACAGCGGCAACGATGCGCTGGTTGACGCGCGCGAAACAGCCAGCCTTGCCGCGATGGTTGCTGCAATTCTCAACGGCGCTTCAATTGTCCGCGTGCACACAGTGCGGGTAGCTGTGGAAGCGGTACGTGTCGCGGACGCGGTGCTGAGATTTTAAAGAGTTGTGCAATGGAGCGCGCTGTCTTTATCTGATGCGCAATGTGCCGATCATCTCGTTCTCGTGCTCATGGTGCTCTTTGGGCTCGCGGATGCGATTGACCTCAAAGCTGGCCAGCTTCCAGCCGCTCTTCACCGAGTAAATATAGACCTGCGTGTAGCGGTAATTGCCGGTCATGTCGCCTTCAGCCGTGGTTCCGGTGGCTTCAGCGCGGCCGTTGACAAGTGCGGTCTTGCCGTAGAAGCGGAATTTTCTATCAGTAAGCTCAAGCGATGTAATGTGCAGCTTGCCGGAGCGAAAGGCTTCGAGCGTCTGCTCCTTGGTGCGGAGCATTCCTGCGGCGGTGGTGGCGATGTAATCCTCGTCGAGGATGGAGTCCAGTGCCGATACATCCGAGTGAAGAATGGCCTGACGCCATTTTTCTTCCACCTGTTCTATCTGACGCCGCTCTTCGTGGCGTTTTTCATGCTGCGGCTGCTGGCCTGCGGAGTGGGCATGCTGTTGGGCTGATGCTGCTGCGGCCATCAGGAGGAGAAAAATGCCCGCTGCCACCTGCTGCCAGGCCCTTTTGAAGGAAAAGGAGCCTCTGGATGTTCCGTTCCATTGCGCTTCCGTCGATGTTTTGGATGCGTACATCGTCGCTTCGGATGTTAGACGCGGCAAATATAAGAAGTCAAAAAAATATCTGTGTAAAAAATGACGAATTAGATACCTCTTGCCGGTTTAGCAGCACGGTTTTGAATTGGGAAAGGTTAGGGCAGTGTTAAAAAGGCGGGAGGGCTTGCTGGACCTTCCCGCCGAGGATAGAAAATTACTTGGCTGTAATCGGGACCGATGTCAAAACCAACTGCTGTTGGTCGCTGGCGGCCACTTTCACATAAAAGTCATGAAGCGCGCTGTACTCCTTCTGGATCTCAGCGCGGTCACTCATGTGCGGAGCATTGCTTGACATTGGCAAGGTGGAGAAGCCGCGCACAAACTGGCGGGTAATGGTTGTGCTGTCGGAATCCGATTCGCTCTTGATGACAAGTACGGCGCGGTTTGGCCAGGGCAGCTTCGAGTCCTGTGGTGCGGCCTCAAGGTGATAGCCCTTTGGATAGTGGTATGTGACCATGTCGGTGGTCTGTTCGGCGAAGTGCATATCGACAGGCACTTCACGCTTCTCGGCGGAGACAAATGGATGGCTTCCGCGCGCTTCAAAAAAGCTGCCCGGCAGGATAAGCCTCTTGCCGGTCACAGTGCCGAGGCTGCCACTGATCTTCACGACGACCATCAGGTTTGAGTTGGGGTCCTCAAGGCCGAGGAAGCCGGTGACACGCGCTTCAATGCCCTCCGGCAGTGACTCCTTCAGCTCGCGTTCGAACTCCTTCTTCAGTTCGTCCTCGTCATTGCGCAGGCTTTGCTGGCGCCAGTGGAGCGCGCGTTGCCCGGCAAGGTTGAAGCGCAGAATACCTGTCACTGCGCCGCTCTGGTCGAGGGTCAGGTCGCCAGTGCGTACGGTAGTGTTCATGGTGTAGGACGGGTTCGGCGTCATCCAGATGGCTTCGTGGCCGCCCGGAGCCTGACGCACGCCGCCTGCGCCGGAGTGATGCCAGTGCACGGATTGGAACGGACACATCTTTTCGCCGGGGTCGAGGATGTACTCTTTGCCTTCCAGGTTGGCTACAACAATCAGATCGTCGAACTGGTGGAAGTTGAAAAGGTCGGGCATGAAGGTGCCGCGATTGCGATTGACCACGTACATGGCATAGGCCTGCACGTTGGCGGCACGCAACATGGCGAGATACAGCATCGCCAGGTCGTCGCTGGTTCCGCTTTTCTGTTTCCAAGTGTCGGAGGCATGGTGCTGCTCCTTGATGTGGAGCTGCTTCAACTCCGCACTGGACTTCGTGCGCGTGAACTCGGTGTTCTCAAGCGCCTGCACCGCTTCGTAAAGCTTGCGCGCTTTGTCGGTCTCACTGTCTGAAGCTGAAATGATCCCACCCACCGCATCGCGTATCGTCTTGTCCGACTCAGCGAAGCGGTCCACATCCTTTGCCCAGTACTTGGACTCGGTTATCCAATACTCCTTCGCGCCCATCGCGCTCATGTAATAGAACATAACCTTATAGAGCGAGCTCTCCATTGGCGGCATCCACTCATCATGTGGAATGGCGGGGATGTTGTTCAGGTCAACGCGGAAGCGACCTTTTTCGTCGGTCTTGACCTCGGAACCGCTGGGCAGACTCGGCCACCAGACAAGTGAGTTCACGGCCTGGCCATGCTCATCGACAAGATAAGAACCAGTTTGATGCGGCCTGTTCGAGATGAAGGCAGGGAAGGGATTGAAGATGTAATGCGCTTCATGGACAAAGTAGGGCTGCTGGATCTCCCAACGCGGCGAGGAGTAGCGGTGATCATCGTAGCGGATTTTGTACGCGTACTCGAGAATGCAGCCCACTTCAACGCTGGGCATGGTGAAGACCTTGCTGTTGATCTGGAAGTTTGCCGTCTTGGCGCTGATCAGGTCTTCGGGCTTGCCTTCCAGCGGCACTATCGTTCCGTCGGCGTGGATAGTCCGCGCTTTGATGTCGGTTATCTTGTAGTCTTCGTGCCAATATGGAAGTTTGACCGTCGCCAGTTCCTTGCCTTTTTCCGAGAGCACCTTGATGCGCGCGTAAACGCTGTGGAAGTGCAACTGGTCGTCGGTTGTCTCTTCGACGTTCAGGTAGACGGCGTCGGCCCCCGGAGCAAGCGGGTCGGCGGTCATGTGCAGCTCTTCCGGCGTTGGGGCCTTGAACTGAGCTTTTGCTCCCAGCGGTATCAGCGACGAGACCAACAGTGAAATTTGAACGAAGAACATACGCAGCAATAAACGGTTCATCATGCTTTCCTTTTTGTTAAGTTCTTTTGTTGTTCAGCCTACTGCTTCTTGAGCACCGCGGTGCCTTTCTCGTCGCGCAGTATTGCGCTTTCAACTCTGCGGAACTCCTGCGCTTTGTTCGCGGGCAGCTCAACCTGCTTCACCTGGTAGTCGCGCTCGTAATGCAGCTTGTCACCCTGCGCGCTGATCTTTGAGTGGTAGCTCACAAAATCCGTATCCACATCCACCGGGTCGGGCGTC
>CAIMNN010000181.1 GCA_903842845.1 uncultured Acidobacteriaceae bacterium
ATGCCGCGGCCATGGCTTCAATGCATGTGCGCGGAACATTGTTGAAGGGGTCCTGCGCGGTGAGGCTCCAGCCGGAGGTTTGCGAGTGCGTGCGCAGCGCTAGCGACTTCGGGTTCTTCGGATTGAAGGTCTTGACGAGCTTGGCCCATAGCATGCGAGCGGCGCGCATCTTCGCGATCTCCATGAAGTGGTTCATGCCGACGCCCCAGAAGAAGCTGATGCGTGGGGCGAATTCGTCCACGCTGAGGCCGGCCTGTACACCGGTGCGCAGATACTCGAGCCCGTCAGCGAGCGTGTACGCTAGTTCGATGTCGGCCGTGGCGCCGGCCTCCTGCATGTGATATCCGGAGACGCTGATGCAGTTGAACTGCGGCATCTTCTCCGCACAGTAGCGGAAGATGTCGCCGATGATGCGCATGGAACCCGAAGGCGGATAAATATAGGTGTTGCGGACCATGAACTCTTTGAGGATGTCGTTCTGTATGGTGCCGCTGAGTTGCTCTGCGCTGACGCCCTGCTCCTCTGCCGCAACAATATAGAAGGCCATGATGGGCAGCACTGCGCCGTTCATCGTCATAGAGACCGACATCTGGCCGAGCGGGATCTGGTCGAAGAGCACTTTCATGTCGAGGATGGAGTCAATGGCCACACCGGCCTTGCCAACATCTCCCGTGACACGCTCGTGGTCCGAGTCGTAGCCGCGATGCGTGGCGAGATCAAATGCAACAGAAAGTCCGCGCTGACCGGCGGCTAGGTTGCGGCGATAGAAAGCGTTTGACTCTTCAGCAGTGGAGAAGCCTGCATATTGGCGAATAGTCCACGGCCGCATCACATACATGGTGCTGTAAGGGCCATGTAGAAAAGGCGGCAGCCCGGCAGCGTACTCAAGATGCTCCAGGCCAGCAAGATCTTCGTGTGTGTAGACGCTCTTTATGTTGATGTGCTCCGCGCTCAAATGCTGCGCGGCTTCGGTTCGCTCCGCGTGCGCCGGAGCTGCTTGATAGTCGATCGTGCTGAAATCAGGACGCATCTTCAAACCTCGATTCCCAGACGCTGCTGCCACTGGGCGAGTGAAGCTAGCGGGTTGCTGCGGATATGAATAAAATCTGCCACGCCGAGAGCCGTGAGCTGGTCTGTGGTTGTGGGGTTGCCGGCGATGACAACGGGAGTCGAACGGCCTGCGGCCTTGAGTGCTTCGATAAGAGATTCAGCGAGAGAGACGTACTCGTCGTCGGAGCTGCACAGAATGATCAGGTCGGCGGTTACGGATGCAACCTCTTCTGCTGATTTGAAACACTGCGTCTGAATCTTGAAACCTGCGCAGGCGAAGAAGTTTGCGGCGAATCCGCTGCGTGCAGCGCGCATCTTCACATCGCCAATCTCTGCCAAAAGAACGGTGGGCGTTTTTCCGCCTGCCGCTGCGTGTTTCTCAGTACGTAATCGCAACTGCTCGTATTCTGCGGTGGCGCGATTCCACGAGGTGCGATTGAAATCAACTCGGGCGAGTGCCTGCTCGGTGCGATTTGAGTACTGGTTGGTTCCAGTGAAGATGCGGCGTCGCTCTGCGACGGCTTTTTCGCGGACTGCAAGAGATTTGGCGAGCGCCTCGGCGACGAAATCCTGACTTCGCGAAAAACCTCCCGCGGCTTCGATCATCTGCATCCGTGCCCAGGCTTCGCGAGCAAGAAAGTCGGTGATGGCTTCGAGTGCATACGACCCGGCGCCGGGGTCGGCAACCTGATTGAAGTGCGCTTCCTGCTTGAGAAGTATCTGCGTATTGCGTGCAAGCCGGCGGCTGGCTTCGTCCGTCTGCTTGTAGCACTCATCGAATGGCGCAACGCTCAATGAATCCACTCCGCCAAGCACCGCCGACATTGCCTCCGTGGTGGCGCGCAGCACGTTCACATATGGATCGTAGAGAGTTTTGTTCCAGCGCGATGTGCGCGCATGAATGCGTGCGGCGCATTGCTCGTGTGCGAGGTCGAAGCTCTCCGCAGCGCGTGCCCATAAACAGCGGAAGGCGCGCAACTTTGCGATCTGAAAAAAATAGTTGGAGCCAATTGCGAATGAGAACGTGAGAGCCGCGGCTGTCTTTTCAGGAGCAATGCCGCGCTCGTTCATCGAGGCCAGTATGTCAATACCAGTTGCAAGCGCGAATGCTATCTCTTCTACTGCCGTGGCGCCCTTGTCTTCAAAGGCATCCGCATGGATGGTGAAAGGAATGAATGCAGAATTTGCTGTTTGCAAGGTCTCCGCTGCAAGGCCGATGTTGCTGAGCGGGTCAAAGCTAGTAGTGATGCTGACTGTGCGTCCGCGATGTGCGATGTGCTCTGCAAGCAACTTCAGCAGCGGCGCATCAGCAATCTCGAAGTGAACAGGAACCTCATCCAGATTTGAGAGAAGCAGGGCCAACTCGCTCGCACTTCCGGGCGCAGCCGTCAGGAATGAAATTTCTTCAGCGCCGGCAACGATTGCTGCCTGTGCGATTTTGTTGGCCTCTTTGCAATCGGCGACTTCTATCTCTTCACGAATGCGCCAGTCACCGCTAAGCTTTGTACCGCGCAGAAATGGGAAGCTGCCGGGAGCAGCGTCCAGCGTTTTTATTCCGGCAACGTCAACTGCGCGGTAATAAGGCTTGACCGGCATCCCCTCATCCGTTCGCCAGATGAGCTTCTTCGAATAGTCGGCACCTTTAAGGTCCTTGTGTATCGCTTCCTCCCACGCTTCCGTGGAAACGGGAGGAAATTCGGTGAGTAGTTTCTCCGTGGTCATCAAATTACTTTCCGCTCGGTTCTTCAACAATCTCTATCAACATGCCGAATGGGTTTTCGGCGCGCGACTTGGGATGAACAAAAAAAACCGTCGTACCACGCGAACCTTTGCGCGGCGCCTTGTCGATCATGTTGAAGCCGGCTGCGACCATCGCATCGTAGGCTTCCTGTGCATTCTCAACGCGAAACGCGATGTGTGCAAAGCCGCCACGTCCGCCATTACGCTCGATGAGCTTCTGCACGGGTGAGTCAGCGTTCAGGGGCTCGAGAAGTTGAATGAGGTTGGGGCCGTCGCCGATCTGAAGAAGAACTTCGCGGACCTGGTCTGTGCCAAGAACTTCTTCGCGGTGCAACTCGCTGAAGCCGAGCAGCTTGTAAGCTTCCACCTGTCCTTCGAGCGCGCCTTGAGGCACGGAGATGGCGATGTGGTCGACAAATTGGATAGCGATTGCTTTCTCCAACTCCATCGGAATAGCGGTCATGATCCTAACCTTTCAGTACTAATTATTTAGTCGAACTCGATGAGGGTCTGGCCAACCTTGACCGAATCGCCCGGCTTGACCTTGATGGCTTTGACGGTTGCGTTGCGTGGCGCTGTGAGATTGTTCTCCATCTTCATGGACTCGACGACGGCAACTATGTCGCCCTCGTTCACCTTCTGCCCGGGCTTGACGTTGATGCGAATGACCAGACCCATCACCGGGCTCAGGCATGCATCGTCGCTCCAACATTCGTCAGCGAGCAAGGGTGGCGCGGCGAGTGGAAGCGGCGGATAGGACGGGATCGACGCGGCCTCGTCGTCTTCGAGGATCTCTACATTAACTTCGTAGCTTTTGCCGTCGATTGATATCTTTAGTTTCACGTCTGCATTCCTTTTCTGAAAAACGCTTTATCGTCCGCCGCGGGTTGAACGTGGATGCGTCAGATTGTGTGAGGCATGCGTGGCCCCGCGGCTCTGCCGTATCCAGCGACTGAGGTTCTTGCCGGATTCTGAAATCGAATTGACCGAACGAATCGCTATTGACCTGCCAACAAAAGCCGAGGCGGCGGCAATAATGGCCGCCAACGTCTCCGGTGCGATCTGTTCGTCGGTCTTCATCAACACTTCCTATTACAGCGGAATCAATCCGTGTTTCTTCTGCGGGCGCAACTCGCGCTTGGTGTGCAGAGCTTCGAGTGCCATGGCCAGGTAGCGGCGAGTTTCGGCGGGCTCAATGATGTCATCCACAAGGCGGCGGCCGGCAGCGACATAGGGGTTGGAGAAGGCGTCATGATAGGCGTCCACCATCTCCTGACGTTTGGCGACCTTGTCCTCTGCGGAGTCTATCTCGCGGCGAAAGACGATCTCAGCCGCGCCCTCAGCACCCATGACAGCAATCTCAGCGGTGGGCCATGCGACAACACGGTCTGCGCCGAGTCCACGACAACACATGGCGATGTAAGCGCCACCATAAGCCTTGCGCAGCATGACAGTGAGTTTCGGTACGGTAGCAGCCGAGTAGGCAAAGAGCAGCTTTGCACCGTGACGAATAATGCCGCCATGCTCCTGCTCGACACCGGGAAGAAAGCCCGGAACATCCACAAAAGTGAGCAGCGAGATGTTGAAGGCGTTACAGAAGCGAACAAAGCGGGCAGCCTTGTCGCTGGCGTCGATGTCGAGAGCCCCGGCTTTAACGCAGGGCTGATTGGCAACTATGCCAACCGTGCGACCCTGCACGCGGCCGAAGCCGATAACGATGTTGGCAGCGAACCCAGGCTGGATCTCAAGAAAGTCTTCATGGTCAACGATGCGCAGCAACAGTGCGCGAACGTCGTAGGCAACCTTGGGATCAACGGGAATGATGGTGTTCAGAACTTCGTCAGTCTTCACGCGGCTGCTGGATGGCAGATGCGGCGGATCTTCCATATTGTTTTCAGGCAGAAAACTGAGCAGCTTGCGGCAAAGCTGCATTGCGTCTTCATCGTCCTTGGCTATCAGATGCACAACACCAGATTGGTTCATCTGGGAGTGCGGCCCGCCGAGCTCTTCCGCCGATACAACTTCACCTGTCACCTGTTTGATGACCTGCGGACCGGTGATGAACATGCGGCCCTGCTCGGTCTGAATGATGAAATCCGTGAGCGCCGGGCTGTAAGCAGCTCCGCCTGCGCAGGGTCCGCAGATCAGCGCTATCTGGGGAACAGTTCCGGAGAGCTTGACGTTCTGATAGAAAACTTCGGCATATCCGGATAGGCTGTCGATTCCCTCTTGAACGCGCGCGCCACCTGAATCGTTGATGAAGATAAACGGGCTGCCGGTCTTCAGCGAGAGAGCCATCATGTCGGCAACTTTTTTGCTGTGGGTTTCACCCGCTGCGCCGCCGAGCACGGTGAAGTCCTGGCTGGCGAGATGGATGAGACGGCCATCCACAGTGGCGCATCCGGTCACAACGCCATCGGCAGGGGCCTCTTTTTTGTCCATACCAAAGTAAGTTGCGCGATGACGGGCAAAAAGGCCGATCTCCTGGAATGTGCCCTTGTCGACGAGTTTGGCGACACGCTCGCGGGCGGTCAGCTTGCCCGAATCATGCTGCTTATCGATGCGCTCTTTGCCACCGCCGAGTTCCAACTCAGTGCGTTTGGCTTGCAGATCATCTACTAGTACCTGCATAGCCAACTTGCCGTTATCAGTTAATTTGGACACTGCTGCTCCTGGTCAGCCGACGGACGTATAGACACGGTCTTAATGCCTTCGTGTCCACCGCGGTCATTCTACTGCTCAACATGCACACCAATATGTGACCGTCTTCACGCTGCTTTTAGGGAGCGAATCTAGCAGAAAATCAGTAAAAATATGGCCCTGGCGCGTCCACGGTAGGCAAATCCGCCTGAACCAGAGCTCGCAAGACACTGATTCAGGCACACTTGCCGCGAGCGATGTTAGCAAGTCTGAGTACACGTCGAGTTTGAAGGCAGTTTGCAAATTGCGTTGGCTTGACGACCGGTAAAGTTCTATTGCGCAAAATTTTTAAAAGTGTCCTTGAGATTGTTGTAGAGATGAGCGAAGGTCGGCCGCCGTTCAGACAATAGGTAATTGAGTTCGGGTGCCGGTTCGACGATATGCGTGATGCCCGGCTGCGTACATACTAACTCGGGTGCTTCACCCGTTGCAGCCAGGCGCGCGAGACGCGCAGCGCCAAAGGCTGCACCGACTTCACCACCGTGCCGGTAGCTGAGCGGTTGATGGAGAGCAGCAGCAATCAGTTGGCCCCAGTACAGCGAGCGTGAACCACCTCCTGTGACAGTAATCTCTCCGATGGCGCTACCCGCCTCGAGTAGTACATCCATGCCGTCCTGGAAGGCGAACGCCACACCTTCGAGCACGGCTAAAACCAGGTCTGTTGCATCAGTATCAGCCGTCATACCGAAGAAGACTCCCCGGCTGTGTGGATTGTTATGCGGAGTGCGCTCTCCGGAGAGATAAGGCAGGAAAAATACTGAATTGCGGCGGATGCCGCGCTCTTCAGCTGCTCGAAGGCACGCGTCGATATCGCTGATGCCAACCAGTCGCAGCACCCAGTCCAGCGCGCTTGCGGCACTGAGCAGCACAGACATCTGGTGCCATCGCTCCGGCAGGCAATGGGAGAAGGCATGGGCCGCCTTTTCTGCATTGGGGCGAAAGCGATCAGTGGCAACAAAGAGCACTCCCGATGTTCCGAGCGAAAGAAATGCCTGTCCGGATTGGATGATGCCCATGCCGACTGCACTTGCAGCATTATCGCCGCCACCGCCTGCAACGGGGACCAATGGAAGCTTTAACTCCTGCGCTATTGCGGGCCTTAAAGTGCCGGAGATTGCATTGCCTTCCACCAGCCCCGGCATCTGTTTGCGGCTCATGCCAGTCGCAGCAAGCATTGCGTTAGACCACTCGCGCTTGCCTACATCCAGCCAGCAAGTGCCGGACGCGTCCGACATATCGCTGACCTTCTCTCCGGTCAGCATCAGCCTTACATAATCCTTGGGCAGCAGCACGCAAGCCGTTCGTTGAAATATCTCAGGCTCGTGCTTGCGGACCCAAAGCAACTTGGGCGCGGTAAAACCTGGCATAACTAGATTTCCAGTGATGGTTCGCGCAAGCGGCTCAGCACGTTCGAGTTCAGCGCATTCCAGGCTGGATCTTCCATCGTTCCATAGGATTGCCGACCGCAACGGTTTATCCGCTGCGTCGAGCAGAGTTGCCCCGTGCATCTGGCCGGTCAGCCCGATCGCCTTGACCCCGGAGCGAACTTTCTCCGGCAGTGCTTCGATTGCCTGCTGTGTTGCCTGCCACCAACTATCCGGCTCCTGCTCAGAGAAGTTCTGCTGCGGGCGGCTGACCGCGAGTGGAATAGAACTCTGGGCCACAACGGTCTGCTCGTCATCAGCGACGATAGCCTTCACGCTTGAAGTGCCGATGTCAATGCCCAGGAACATCTCAACCAACTTTCAACTACTTTGATGAGCTCACCGCATTGCCTCTATCGAACAGAGAATCGATAGACGGTTGTGCTCGCATAGTGGCCACCACCCTTGAGTGTGGTTGACGGGAACTCAGGATGATTCGGCGAGTCGGGGAAGTGCTGCGTCTCAAGGCAAAAAGCTGAACGGAAGTTGTATACCTGGCCGTCTTTGCCCTTTTCAGCGCCATCAAGAAAATTGCCGGAGTAGAACTGAATACCCGGCTCAGTTGTCTCAACCTCAAGCACGCGCCCTGATGTGGGTTCGTAAACTTTTGCCGCCATTACGAGTGATTGCTGGCCCGTAGTGACAAGCGTGCGGTCGATCACAAAATTATGGTCATAGCCTTTGCCCAGCTTCAGTTGCTCGTCGTCCGCCCCAATCCTGGCGCCGATTGCTGTAGCCTGAGTGAAATCTAACGGCGTGCCTTTGACCGCGCGGAGTTCGCCGGTCGGAATCAAGCCGGAATCCACGGGGGTAAAGCGGGAAGCTTTGAGCATCAGAACGTGGTCCAGGATTGTGTTCTGCGGGTTGGCGGTCAAGTTGAAATAGGAATGGTTGGTCAGGTTGATGACCGTATCCTTGCCGGGTGCCGCATCAACGGAGTAGTCAATTCTCAGCTCGTTGTGGTCGTTGAGCGTGTAGACGATCTTGATAGCCACTTCGCCGGGATAGCCTTCTTCTCCATCCTTGCTTGTGTATCTGAATTCGACCGCATGGCCGGAGAGCTGCTTCGCCTCCCAAACAACCTTGTTGTATCCACGTACTCCGCCGTGAAGATGATTGGCGCCGTTGTTGGTTGCCAGATGGTAAGTTGTTCCGTTCAGATTGAATTTGCCCATAGCGATTCTATTGCCATAGCGGCCGATGCTGCCACCGAGATAGTAAGTCCCATGCTCGTAGCCGGCAACATCGTCATAGCCTAATAGAATGTCCGCGAGTTTGCCGTGGCGGTCGAGTGTCTTGAGCGAGATAAGTGTTGCGCCGAAATTGGTAAGTTGGGCCTCCAGACCGTGTATGTTCCTGATGGTATAGAGATGCATTTCAACTCCTTCAGATGTTTTTCCAAAACTTTTGACAGGAATTACCCCAGCATTAACCGCGTGGCCTGCTTGGCTGAATGATGGACCAGCCGCAACCGCGCAGATAACGAGCAAAAGCAAGATGTTGAAAGACGGCCGCACTGTACAAACAGTTCGCTTCGTCATGGCACCCTCGCGTTCAACTGTATTCTAATCCGCCGTTCTGCTTTGGCTGGCTATCTTGCGTAGTTCAGGCAGAATCTCGCCAAGAGCAACCGGCTTCGCAGAGCGCTGTCCTAGTCCGAAGTAGGCTTTGCGATAAAGCTGATAAAGATGCTCGTAAGCGCCGCTGGTTTCGACTTGCGGTGGAACCTCAGTAAAGCTCAGGCAGAGCGCCTTCTGCGCTTCCTCGATCGTTGCGTACACGCCGGCCGCAACCATGGCGAAGATGCCGGAGCCCAGGCTTGTTGGAATTCCGCTTGGCACCAGGACAGGCTTGCCAAGCACATTTGCGTAGACCTGATTGAGCACAGGATTGTTTTGCGGAATTCCGCCGCCGTTGATCACACGGTCAACAGGCACTCCATGCTCTGCCATTCGCTCGAGAATGATGCGGGTGTGAAATGCTGTGCCTTCGATGGCGGCAAACAATTCATCCTGCGCGGTATGAACCAGGTTCCAACCAAGCGTAACCCCGCCCAGTTCTGAGTTCACCAACACTGTCCGGTCACCGTTGTCCCACGTCAATCTCAAAATGCCGGTCTGTCCTGCGCTGTAATCTTCCAGTCCCTCTGAAAGCTCAGGAACTTTGACCCCGGCCCGCCGGGCGATGGCGTCGAAGATGTCACCTGTTGCTGATAGACCGGCCTCAATTCCTGTGTACTTCGGGTGCACGCTGCCCGGAACAACACCGCAAACGCCGGGAATCAGTCGTGTCTTTTTACTCATCGCAATGATGCAGGTTGATGTACCGACAACATTGACTACGTCGCCTTCACGGCAGCCTGCGCCAAGAGCGTCCCAGTGTGCGTCGAATGCGCCAACCGGAATTGGAATACCGGCTTTCAAACCAAGCTGTTCCGCCCACTCCGGCGAGAGATGACCGGCCAGGTGATTGGAAGTAAGAAATTCACCGTCGAGCTTTTTGCGAACGCCGTCGAAGAGCGGGTCAAGCTCTGACAAAAACTCCTGTGACGGCAAACCACCCCACTTCGGATTCCACATCCACTTGTGGCCCATGGCGCAGACGCTGCGCTTCGCCATACTGGGGTTTGTGATGCCGCAGAGCGTTGCCGCCACCATATCGCAATGCTCAAAGGCGGAAGTAAATTGCCCGCGTTTTTGCGGATTGTGGCGCAGCCAATGCAACAGCTTGGCGAAACCCCACTCATGGGAGTAGACGCCGCCGCACCACTCAATCGCTTCAAGCCCTATTTTGTGCGCAAGAGCGGTAATTTCCTGCGCTTCCGACTTGGCGCGGTGATCGCACCACAAATAGTAGTCGTCGAGTGGTTGCATCTGCGCGTCCACCGGAATCACGCTCGAACCGGTCGTGTCGAGCGCAATAGCGCGGACCTCGCTGCCTGGGATGCCGCTTTCACGCACAGCTTGCTGTGTGGCCGCTGCCAGCGCCCGCATATGATCCGCGTGCGATTGGGTCGCATGGTCTGGATCTTCGCGCCTTCGGTGCAACGGATATTCGGCCACCGCCGACCCCAAACGTCCCCGTTCACTGTCGAGAATGGAAACGCGCACACTGAGAGTGCCGAAATCTACACCTGCTACAACAGCCATACTATCCTTCCACTCGTACCGGTGACCCATCCGTCATTGCAAAAGCCCCGGCTTGCCAACCGGGGCCATTTGATGTCGTGAAGCCTACTCGCCGTTGCCGGGATGCAGATAACTGTCCCATCCCATGTAACGTGTGGCGGCTTCATGGATTGCGTGCGAAACGTCGCTGAGATTTGCAGCCACATGATGCTCGAATCCCTCACGGCAGATGTACTTCAAAAGTTTCTGCAACTCAGGGATCTCGGCAACACCCGCGCCGCCAAATGTCTCCAGTGGGTCGTCGGTGAATCGCGCAGCACCAGTGTATCCGCGGATGACGCCGAAGCGGTCATCCGTGGAGAAGCGGGCGTAGGTCATTGCGCCAGCCTTCACGCGGCCAACGCAAGTGCCGAATGTATTCAGCTTGCCGACCGTGCCAGCGATGATAGCCTGGTAATCCATCTTCGGCGCTTCGCCGAAGAAGTGCTTGGGCAGGTTTGAGCAATGGAAGCAGACGCACTTGTTGGGATCGGCGCCATAGTTGTTGTTCCAATCGAGCAACGCTGACGGCGTCCCCGACGCAAGCCCCAACATGTACATGCTCAGGACGCCCGGTACATCCACTTCGCAGGCCGAGGGGATCAGGCTGTTCGACATCATGCTCATGATGGTGCAAGGCACAACACCGAAGAACTCCTCCATTGAGGTCCAGCACTGCACGGCACTGACGGTGCAATTGGTCTGCTTCATCCACTCATCGATCACCGCGCCCAGCTTGGCCATTTTCAGCAGTGCGTCCTCGGGAATGCCTTGGGTCGTGACATAACCCTTGATATCCGCGAGCTTCGCCTGCGCAGGAGCATCATTGTCTTTCATTTTGCTGATGCGGCCGAATATCTCAGAGAGATCGATCGGCTCGACAGAGATGCCGCTGCCTTCAAGCAGCCGCTCAGAGTAGCGCACCGTGTTAAACGCCGCGGGCCGCGCGCCGATGGCGCCAATCTTGAGGTTTTTCAGGCCCTTCACAATGCGGCATACAGCAGAAAACTGCTCGAGGTCAGCCTTGAACTCCGGCGACCTCAGCGACTCAGTGTGCAGCGTGGTCAATGAGTAAGGAATGTTGTACTGCATCAGGTTGTTGCAGGCACTCATCTTGCCGCAGAAGCTGTCACGGCGCGTGGCGATGGTCATGTCGTCGGAGCGGTCCGGCGTGGCCTGCACCAGCACGGGTACTTTCAATCCCGAGAGGCGTATCGCATCGGCGATGCCACGCTCATCGCCGAAGTTGGGCAAAGTAACTATGATGCCATCGATCTGGTCGGCATGCTTCTTGAACAATTCAGCGCATCGCTGCGCTTCGGCGTAGGTTTCAACCGCGCCATACTTTGACTCTTCGGGGCTCAGCACAATTGCTTCAGCGCCGGCTGCTGTCAGAACAGCCAGAATCTCATCCCTGCCCGACTTGGCAAGGTGGTCTGGAAAAAAGCCGCGGTTGCCGACAACCACTCCAAATTTCATTGTTCTTTGCTTTGTCATGAAAGTGCTCCTGAATTACCGCAGTTTTATTTACCGTTGCGGCCCGGGCGAAAGCGCACACCATACATTAGGCCGAGCGCGAGCAACAAACCACCCCACCAAATGGGGGCGTGCAGGTTTGCCAGGATCACGTTGGCAGTGTGGTGAGTCACTAGTTCAAAAATTCCATAACCCAAGATCATTGCGCCATAAATGGTGAGCAGGATTCCGATAAAGAACCAAATCGAGAGACCGGATGAATGCACGAGTTTGCTCCTTACCAAAAGTAAATGTTGAGTGCGAAAAACACGATGATGGCAATAATCGTCCAGAACCATTCGTTCTTGTAGAACGGCACTGGCTCTTCAGTGGGCAATTTGGTTGCGCCGTACACAAGTCCATTCAACTCCGCGAGCGGCCGCGCTTGCGTGAAGAGGCTGACCACAAGGGTGACCAGCATGGAAACGCTGACCGACCACAAGGCGCGGTACATGTTCTCAGCCATATCTCGTGCATCGGGCGAGAGCGCTACGTATTTGAGCGCACCTGGATCGGCTTTGACCCATGCCCAGAGTCCGATAGAAGTCAGAGTGCCGAGCAACAATCCCCAGAAGCCGCCCTGTTTTGTGGCGCGCTTCCAGAACATTCCCATCAGAACTACACCCAGCAGGGGCGCAATGAAAAAGCTGAACAGCGCCTGCACGTAATCCATGATGCCCTGGGCTCTCATGACCGTATAAGCAGCGCCGATGGAGATGACAACGCCGAGAATGGTTGCCCATCGACCCACTGCAACATAATGCTCATCACGGGCATTGTTTTTGATCAGAGGCTGGTAGATGTCATATGTCCAGACAGCGGAGAACGCGCTTACGTTGCCAGCCATGCCGCTCATGAAACCTGCAATTAACGCAGTGATTCCGAGTCCAAGCAGTCCGGGGCTACAGTAGCGCACCAACATCAGCGGTAAAACCTCATTGAAGCTGTGCAGCCCGGCGCCGGGGTTGGCCTTGACGACATTCTCACCAACGAGCCTCATGAGGCTGCCGTCCGAGTTTTGCAACACAACCAGACCCAGCAGCCCCGGGAGAATAACAATGAAAGGAACTGCCATTTTAAAGAAGGAGCCGATCACGGGTGCCATTCGGGCGGAACGTAGGCTGTTCGCGGCCAATACCCTTTGCACAACAAGAAAATCTGTGGTCCAGTATCCGAAGCTGATGGCGAAGCCTAAACCAAAAACAATACCTGTCCAGTGCACGCCCATGGGGTTATCAGAGAAATGTCCCATGCTGTGCCACATGTGGGTATAGTCGCCTGCGGGGATGAGACCGACAGAGATGTTGTGGGCGATTCTTGCTTTCAGCCCCGACCAACCGCCGGTTTCAACCAAACCCAGGATTGGCACCAGCAGCGCGCCTCCCCAGATCAACACAAATTGAAGCACCTCGTTAAAGATGGCAGAACGCAGCCCACCGAGCGCGACATACGCAGCAACGGCCAATGACGATACAACGATGGAGAATGAGATATCCCAACCGAGAACGACCTTCATCACCAGCGCCATTGAGAACATATTGACGCCGCTCATGAGAACCGTCATGAAAGCAAAAGAGACCGCTGCAACTACGCTCGTGCCCTGCCCGTAGCGCAGCTTCAGATAGCCGGGAACTGAATGTGTTTTGCAGACGTAGTAGAACGGCATCATCACCATGCCCAGAAATAGCATGGCAGGAATTGCGCCGACCCAATACCAGTGCGCAGCCAGGATTCCATATTGATACGCTGAGCCGGCCCAGCCCATGAGTTCAAGTGATCCCAGATTCGCCGAAACAAAGCTCAGGCCGGCGATCCAGGCCGTCATCTCGCGACCTGCCATGAAGAACTCTTCGCTGGTGTTGGCTTTGCTCTTGAGATAGAAGCCAATCCAGATCACCATCACGAAGTAGATTGCGATGACAGCAAGATCGAGCAAGGTCAGGTGCGCAAGTGAAGGAGCGCCGGTGAGAGCAAATGCCGTCACCATGGGCATTGAGGAGATATTCATGCAGTTCACAATCACTGGCTTAGACCCTGAACGTCGACATTCGACGCCTCTTCCTTGGTTCGTTGACTACGAAAGCAACTCAATCTGGTAATAAACGCTGGAGACTATTTTTGTCCATACGTGGCCTTCACTCCATGTTTGCGGAAGTAATGCCGATCCAGCAGTGACTGGGATACGCCATCACAGGCAGGCGATAAAACGGTGGTGTGATAAGCCATCCGCGCCATGTACTCCAGTACTACCGCATTGTGCGCAGCATCCATAGGGCTGCCACCCCAGCAGAACGGCGCGTGACCTGCAACCAGGACGGCGGGCATGGCAGCAGGATTAATATCCTGAAAACGCCGCACAATTGCCTTGCCTGTATTCAATTCATATTCACCCTGAATCTCTGTTGCGCTCAACTCATCCGTTACCGGAACCGGGCCATAGAAGTAATCGGCATGCGTGGTGCCAAATGCTGGAATACTGCGTCCTGCCTGCGCCCAACTGGTGGCGAACTCAGAGTGAGTATGTACGACGCCGCCAATTTGAGGAAAATTTCTGTACAGCACAAGGTGAGTGTGAAGGTCAGAAGAAGGCTTCAGTTGACCCTCGACAACTTTTCCGTCGAGGTCGCATAGGACCATGTCTTGTGCCGTCAATTTTTCGTAGGGGACACCGCTGGGCTTGATTGCAATGATGCCCGCTTCCCGATCGATGCCGCTTGCATTGCCGAAGGTATAGAGCACCAACCCGCGGCGGACGATCTCGAGGTTGGCTTCAAGAACCTCTGCTTGCAAACGCGGGAAGTGCATGCATCCCTCCATGGTTCACACTTTAATTGCTTTTCGCGCAGTGAATAAGTAAAATTCACAGCTGCCAGTGCACAGACACTAAATCAAATCGAGTAAACCTTTACCAAACTTTTTGTATATTAGTTTCTGCATGTATTTATTGTCAAGCTTGCACTTTCAGGCGTATTCTGTAAACGCATCCTGAGATACTAATGACCGATCAAACGCCAAAAGGTAAACGCCGCTCGAAGCAAAAGACTGAGCGTTTGGATATTCATACAGTTGCGCGACTGGCCAACGTATCAATCGCCACTGTTTCAAGAACCATCAATCATGTTCCGACTGTGAATAAAAAGATGGCGAAACGCGTCTGGGAGGTCATCAAGGAACTGGATTACGCCCCCAATTCACAGGCGCGCTCACTGGTTTCAGGGCGAAGCCGGCTCCTTGGGCTTATTGTCTCTGAAATTACCAACCCCTTCTTCCCTGAATTGATACAAGGATTCGAAGATGTTGCAGTCGAGCACGGATACGAGATTCTCATCGGTTCAACCAACTACGATCCCGAGCGCATGAAGACTTGCATCCGCCGCATGGTTGAGCGCAAGGCTGAGGGTGTGGCCGTGATGACCTTCGGCATTGAAGAGCCGCTGCTCGACAAATTGGCTGAACGCAAGCTGCCACTGGTCTTTGTGGATGTTGGCCCTGAGCGGCCGGAGATTAGTTTGCTGCGAGTCGACTATCATCGCGGCATCCGTCAGGGAGTGCAACATCTTGCTGCTCTTGGCCATCGCGATATAGCATTCATCTCCGGACCGCTGATACTGCATTCCGCAAACTCGCGCCTCACCGCATTCAAGCGCGCAATTCAAGAGTGCGGCATCAAGATCAATCCGCAGTGGATCGTGGAAGGCGACCACACCATGGAAGGCGGTATGACGGCCGCGGAACAACTTCTCACCCATGGAAATGTGCCCACTGCCGTGATGTGCTCGAATGACATGACTGCAATCGGTGTCTTGCATGAGGCCTACCGAGTTGCGATGCGCGTGCCTGACGATCTTTCAGTGATAGGCTTTGACAATATTCACATGACGCGGATGACGATTCCGCCACTAACCACCGTACAGATGTCTTGTTACGATCTGGCCCGTGAAGCAGTGATGGCATTGCGCGCGCATGTCGAGAAGTCGCTGACACCCAATCGGGAATATGGGATCAAGACGCAGTTGGTCGTGCGGGAATCAACGGGATTTCCACACGGGACAATGGAGCATCTTCGTAATAGCGCAGATGTACCGAAATAAAGCCTACGGTCTCTCCACAGACGCACTCTCTTCAACAATCAACAGATCCCATGCGGCCAGCGTGAGATCAGCATTTTTGCTGATGCGCCTGTCATCCAGAAGGCTGGTTCCGGCTTCGTATGTGTAGTGAACTTTCGCCCCAGTACCTGAATAGTTGAAGTAGTAGTGCACGCGCTTGTTGAGACGGTTGACTCCGTGTTGTATGTGAACTTTGTCTGAAACCAACTGATCCGGACTCGTGAGGCCGGCTTTTTCCAAACTCTTGCGCAACACAGCAGTTTGCAACTTGTCAGAGAGATAGGTCCCCTCATAAAGCAAAGTCCCACTACCATACTCATTGAGTGTGATTGCCGGCCACTTCCCCAAGAACGGGTGTTCGTAATAGGCGATTCCTTCAGCATGTTCAGGGATCAGAAATTCAGCCCAGTGTTCAACTCTGTTCTCCGTGCCAGCATGCAATGGGTCGCCCTTGAGTTGTAGCGGATGTTCCAGGTTTGAAAATTCCTGGTAATAGAAACCGGCAGCATCGCGCAAGGGACCTGGTGCACGTACCCAGCGAACCGCAGAATTCTCGTTGGCAAAGCCGCTCTTGAAGGTCATCACTACATGGCCGCCATTCTTTACATAATCAGAGATGCGTTGCAGCAACGCATCATCGGATATGTAAAGCGCCGGAATGATCAGCAGCTTGTAGGCGGAGAGATCTTCAGTGGTTGGAAAGACAAAATCGCAACCTACGTTCAGATCGTAAAGCGACTTGTGCATCTGCTGCACAAGCGTCGAGTAATTCTCCGTGGGCCCGGCGTTGCTCCATTGCGGGCCTGAGGAACTGAAGGGCATAAAATCGATTGCATTGGCTGAATCGC
>CAIMNN010000182.1 GCA_903842845.1 uncultured Acidobacteriaceae bacterium
CTTTACTTCATCGGGATGTGAAACCAGACGAGGCATTAGCGGCTACCTCCTACGTTTGATTTCGCCCGATAATCGGCGAGGATGCCGTCAACACTCTCCGGTTTCAAATCATCATGGAATGTGTAATTGACCTGAATAGCCGGCGCCCAGCAGCATGCGCCGATGCACTCGACTTCTTCAAGTGAGAAGACGCCGTCCGCGGTCACGCCCTTGTGCCCGATGCCCAGCTTCTCCTGGAACGTATCAAAAATCTCGTAGCCGCCGCGCAACATACAAGAGATATTCGTGCAGACCTGCACGTTGAACTTGCCTGCGGGCTTGAACCTCAGCATCGAGTAGTAGCTGGCCACGCTGCGCACGTCGAGTTCGGTGATGCCGATACGCTCGGCTATCTCGGCGACAACCGCGTCAGAGACGTAGCCGATCTCATCCTGCGCGTAGAGCAGCATCGGCACCAGCGCTGAGCGCTTCAGCGGGTACTTGGTCACCAGCTTGTCGAACTTCGCCGACAAGGCGGGCGAAAAGATGGACATCGTTTCACTCATATCATTAACTCCCGCGCCCACTCCTCTGCCTTCATATCCATCTCCACCGGGCCCGAGGGAAATTCAAGTTGCCCGTCAGGTCTCAATTCAAAACTTCCTTCGGCGCCGTTTTGCCTTCGCCAAATCACCTGGGCTCCGTCACGCTTCACGGCCAACCACTTCTCGCCATGCCGGACGGTTATCAAATTCTCGCCCAACTCCACCGTCGCCTGACGGTTGCCGTTCAACCCATGCGCCGCGGTGTAACTGCGTAGCATGGAGGCAAGCGAAACCCAAAGCTCAACGTAAAGCTGTTCAGGGCTAATGCTCGGCCCTTGGCTCAACGGTCAATCTCTCCCAACACAATGTCAATCGAACCAATCACCGCAACAACATCGGCCAGCATTCTTCCCGCGCACATCGTGTTCAACGCCTGCAACGTCGCAAACGATGGATAACGCATGTGCACGCGATACGGCTTCGCCGTTCCATCCGAAACAATGTAGTAGCCCGTCTGCCCGTGGCCGGCTTCAATGTCCTGGTAGACCTCGCCCGCCGGAACCGCAAACCCCTCAGTCACAATCTTGAAGTGATGGATCAACGCTTCCATCTCGGTCTTCATCTTCTCGCGGTCCGGCAGGATGATCTTCGGCGCAACAGCGGTGTAAGCGCCTTCAGGCATTCCATCCAGCGCCTGGCGCAGAATCTTCAGGCTCTCGTACATTTCGGCGATGCGAACCTCATACCGTCCCCAGCAATCGCAACGGTTTGAAGTGGCAACCTTGAAATCAAACTTCTCGTAGCTGGAATAAGGAATATCGCGGCGTACATCAAAATCAACGCCCGAAGCGCGCAACGGCGGTCCGGTGACGCCAAGCGCAATTGCGTCCTCAGCCGAGAGCATACCCACATCCATCAATCTGTTTCTGAAGATTGGGTTACCAGTCAGCAGGTTCTCGTACTCCTGAATGCGCGCAGGCAGCGCCTTGACGAATGCGTCGACGCGTTGGAAGAAGTCGATAGGCGGTTCCATGCTAACGCCGCCGATGCGAATGTAGCTCGTCATCATGCGCTGGCCTGCAACGGCCTCAAACAGACGCAGAATGTCTTCGCGCTCGCGCCAGGTGTACAGCAGCATCGTCAACGCGCCAATGTCCATGGCGTGCGTTCCAAGCCAGATCAAGTGAGAGTTGATACGGCTGAGTTCAGCAAGAACCACGCGCAGATACTGC
>CAIMNN010000183.1 GCA_903842845.1 uncultured Acidobacteriaceae bacterium
GGCAACGGCGACATCCGCACACCCGAGGACGCGGCGGCGATGGTCGCGCGCACTGGCTGCGACGCCGTGATGATTGGTCGCGCCGCGCCGGCCAATCCGTGGATCTTCCGCCAGATTGCGCAGTACACCGCGACCGGCCAATACGCCAAGCCCACCAACGAGGACCGCTACAACTTAATCCGCAGCTACTTCCAGATGCTGCTTGAGGAGGCCGAGGCCAGCCAGAGCCTCCCGCGCGACGCACGCCACGGCGAGACTGCGGGAAAAATGAAGCAGTTCGCCACCTGGTTCACACACGGCGTGCCGGGCGGCGCAAAACTACGCGCGGCAATTTATCAAAGCAAAACCGGTGCAAAGGTCATCGAGCAGGTCGACGCCTTCTTCCAACACCAGCTCGCACAACCCGCCGCGCACGCCGAAGAACCTCAATCCATCGACACGCTCTTCACTGACGACTCGCTGGTCTGCGATTAAGCACTCAAAACTGACTCCGCAATCTGAAGCAAGTAAGTAAGTCAGTAACTTCTTTGACTTACCAAATTAAAAAATATTTCACTTCAAACTTTCCATTCTGCAATTATTCCCCGCGTTCACCACACAATCAGGCAATCACAACTGCAAGTGATTTCAATCACGGTGAGACAGAGTGCACAGGCCTTAAATGACCGTGGCTTGGTCTCGAAAACTAAGTTGTACCGAGTTCTGTATGGCCAAAGCCAGGAGGCAATACATGAGCACAGTCCTCAATCCGCCTCACGCAAGCACGGCGGAATATGTCGATCAGGTTATGCAGATCGTCAAAGCCAAAAACCCCGGCGAGCCCGAATTTCATCAAGCCGTATTCGAAGTCCTTGATTGCTTAAGACCCGCCATGAAGCGCCACCCCGAGTATCAGGAAGCCAAGATGCTCGAGCGCATCACCGAGCCCGAGCGCGTTGTCATGTTCCGCGTTCCCTGGTTCGATGACAAGAGCCAGCCGCAGGTCAATCGCGGTTTCCGCATTGAGATGAGCAGCGCCATCGGCCCCTACAAGGGTGGCCTGCGCTTCCATCCCAGCGTCAACCTCTCCATCCTCAAGTTCCTCGCATTTGAGCAGGTCTTCAAAAACTCCCTCACCACGCTGCCCATGGGCGGCGGCAAGGGCGGCTCGGACTTTGACCCCAAGGGCAAATCAGACAACGAGGTCATGCGTTTCTGCCAGAGCTTCATGAGCGAGCTCCAGCGCCACATCGGCCCTGACACCGACATCCCAGCCGGCGACATCGGCGTCGGCGGCCGCGAGATCGGCTATCTCTTCGGCCAGTACAAACGCCTGCGCAATGAGTTCAGCGGCGTGCTCACCGGCAAGTCCATGGATTGGGGCGGCTCACTGATTCGTCCCGAGGCCACGGGCTACGGCAGCGTCTACTTCGCCGTTGAAATGCTCAAGACGCGCGGTGAGACACTCGAAGGCAAGGAGTGCATCATCTCCGGCAGCGGCAACGTCAGCCAGTACACGGTCGAAAAATGCCTCGACTTCGGCGCAAAGCCCATCACGCTCTCTGATTCCGACGGCTTCATCTATGATCCCGAAGGCATCAGCCGCGAGAAGCTGGCCTGGGTCATGGACCTCAAGAACAACCGGCGCGGCCGCATCAAGGAGTACGCCGACAAGTTCAAGAAAGCCATGTACACACCGATTGACCGCAAGCTCGACTACAACCCGCTCTGGAATGTCCCGGCTCAATGTGCATTCCCAAGCGCGACGCAGAACGAGATCAACCCCAAGGACGCCAAGAACATGCTCAAGAACGGCGTCAAGCTGGTGAGCGAAGGCGCAAACATGCCAAGCGCGCTCGAAGCGACGAAGATGTTCATCGACGCCAAGATCCTCTACGGCCCGGCCAAGGCAGCCAATGCCGGCGGCGTCGCCACCAGTGGACTTGAAATGAGCCAGAACTCCATGCGCCTCAGTTGGACGCGCGAAGAAGTCGATGACCGTCTGCACAAGATCATCATCGCCATCCACAAAAACTGCTTTGAGACAGCCGAAAAGTACGGCCAGCCGGGCAACCTCGTCCTCGGCGCCAACATCGCCGGCTTCCTCAAGGTCGCAAACGCCATGCTCGAGCAGGGACTGGTCTAGTCCACGCTCGTTTCATCCTCGACTCACGCGGGAAGGGTACACCTTCCCGCGTTTTTTCTTGCTCAGCCCTGCATCGCCTTTGCGATGTAATTCCCCTTCATCACAACTGAC
>CAIMNN010000184.1 GCA_903842845.1 uncultured Acidobacteriaceae bacterium
CGGCCATCTACCTGCTCATCGCCGGGACGTATTCGCCCTTTACGCTGCTCTGCCTGAAAGGCTGGCTGGGCTGGTCGCTTTGCATTGGCCTGTGGTGCGTTGCCATTGTTGGGGTGACCTACAAAAGCATCTTCGGCGACAAGTATCCGAAGATTTCGCTCATCATCTATCTGCTCATGGGCTGGGTTGGCGTAGTGGCGCTTGGGCCATTTCAGCATGTTGTAGGTTGGGGCGGAATCAACTGGATATTCGCCGGCGGCGCTTTCTACACGCTGGGCGTTTACTTCTACTCACGCGACCACAAGCCCTTCCATCATGCGCTATGGCATATCTTTGTGCTGCTGGGCAGTGTGACTCATTTCTTCGCGGTCTACCTCTATGCCCTGCCCCGGCGCGGATAAATATTCAAATGCATAAAAAAGCCCCCGTATGACCGGGGGCTTTTTGCTTTTGAGCTCGCTTGAACTTAGAAGTGGTAAGCGACGCCGATGGTGGGAACGTAGATGTTCCAGTATTTGTTGGTGGTCAGGTTCTCAGGAGTGGCGTTGAAGCTTGGCACCTTGCTGATGACGCCGCGATACTCGGCGCGGAGGTCAAAGCTGGGGCTGAGCTCATAAGCAATACCTGCGCCGTAGAAGCCAGCGATGGTGGTCTGCTGCTTGACGTCGTGTGTGGTTGTGCCGGAGTTGATGATGGGCAGGAAGATGACCACGCCCGGACCGGCTTCGATGAAGGGGTTCCAGCGCTTGAAGTTGAAGCTGCGCACATAAGCGGCAGAAAGCTCCTGCGTGCGCGTGTTGACCGTGACACCGGCCGAACCAAGTGCGGACCCGGTGAAGTGAATCTTGTTCTGATAGGTTATTCCGTAGTTGGCCTCGAGCGCGCTCGAGGGAGTAAGCATAAATCGATAGCTGACCAACGCGCCTTCAGCCACGTTGGAATGCACACGCACAACCGGGCCGGCAGTAAAAGGCTCAAGCCAACCGGTACCACTGATGCTGATATCCTGACGGCTCTCCTGGGCGGAACCGACGACTGCGCAGGCTGCCATCAGGAAGGCAAACACTAAGATCTTCTTCATTCGATTTCCATACCTCGCGGCAGGCCGTTTGTCGGCACATTGCCGTGCATTCAATTGCGGCTCAGGCTTAGCCATGCCGCTCTAGTCCATTGTAAATGGCCGGGGCGACCCGCAGCCCGACCGAACAGGAAATTAGACGCGGAACCATGTGGAAGGTCGCGATTGCTGCGCTTAGTTTCCGCCACTGGGCTGCAAATTGCTCCATATCAGCTTGTTGCGCGCTCAACCTGGGAGAAGTATGGGGGACCGAGCCGCTCTGCCATCTGCCGGACGGTGGTGAGAAAGGCGCGAGCCGCGAAGGAGAGAGTTCCCTGCCGGCGCTGGACCAGCCTGAGAACGCGTTTGAACTCGAGCTCCTCGACCTGGATGCGGACCAGCTCGCCGGTTTCAATCTCATGGGCCACGGTGAGCTGCGGGACCAGTGCGAGCGAGTCACCCATGGCGACGTATTTTTTTATGGCCTCGATGGTGGGCAGCTCAATGAGCATGTTCAGCGGAGTGCGGTACTTCTGGAAGGTCTCAATGACGCGGCGGCGCAGCGGTGAGGCGACGTTGTGCGCGACGAAGACCTCGTTGCCGAGCTTGGTAATGGAGGTGCTGCCGGCGGCGGCGAGCGGATGGCTGGGGCTGGCGATGAGCGAGAGCGAGTCGTTGTAAACGGCGATGGAGCGGAAGTGCGCTGGGTCAGGGCGGAAGCTGCTCACGGCGAGTTCGAAACTGCGGCGGTCCAGCTCTTCCGGGATGCGGCTGGCGAAGATGCGGTTGACGGTGACGTCGATCTGCGGATGCTGGCGTCGGAACTCGGCGATGACGGGCAACAGATAGAGGCAGGTGTACTCGTTAGCGCCGAGCTGAAGGCGGCCGCGGTCGAGGTTCTTGAGCTCGTCAAGCGCGCTGGTGGCCTCCTGGCGCAGGGCCATCAGGCGAAGTGCGTACTCGCGGAGCAGCTCTCCGGAAGCGGTGAGGGAGCCATCGCGCGCTGCGCGGTCAAAGAGCTGCTCGCCGACCTGCTCTTCGAGCTTGCGGATGACCTGGCTGACCGCGGGCTGGGTGCGGAGCAGGCGCTTGGCGGCCCGGGAGAAGCTTTTTTCTTCGGCGACGATGAGGAAGACTTCGAGCTGGGTGAGGTCCATCTGCTGCTCCTGCGGTGCAATGAAGTTGGTATTGATTATAAATATATTTTATGGATAAGCAAAGTTTTATAACTTTGCTTTATACGACAACTGTCTGCGAAACTTGTATTGTTGCCATGGTGGGCAATCGGCCCGGAGGTTCTCATGGACAAAAATCAGGTTGTTTTTTTCGACACGACGCTGCGCGACGGCGAGCAATCCCCCGGTTGCAGCATGACGACGCAGGAAAAATTGACGATGGCTCACGCGCTTGAAGACCTTGGCGTGGACATCATCGAGGCCGGCTTTGCCATGGCCTCAGAGGGTGACTTCGCCGCCATCGCCACAATTACCCAAGCCGTGCGCAAGCCGCGCATCTGCTCCTTGGCGCGCTCCAAGGCCGAGGACATTGAGATGGCCGCGCGTGCCCTGGAGCATGCCGACCGCGCGCGCATTCACGTCTTCCTCGCTGCAAGCGACCTGCATCTCGAATTCAAACTCAAAATGAGCCGCGAACAGGCGCTTGAGCAGTGCGCCGAGAGCGTGCGTCTGGCGCGTTCGTTGGTGGACGACGTTGAGTTTTCGCCCGAGGACGCGACGCGCGCTGACCGCGAATACCTGATCAAGATGGTCGAGGTGGCCGTTGAAGCGGGCGCTACAACTATCAACATGCCTGATACCGTCGGCTACTCAACGCCGGGCGAGTATGGAGCAATGTTCCGCCAGGTGCGCGAACGGATTCCTGCGATCGACGCGCAGGGCGTGGTGCTGAGCTCGCACTGCCATGATGACCTTGGCCTTGCTGCGGCGAACTCGCTGGCTGCTATCGAAGGCGGCGCGCGTCAGGTTGAGTGCACCATCAACGGTATCGGCGAGCGCGCAGGCAATGCGGCGCTGGAAGAGATTGCGGCGGCGTTGTACGTCCGCGCCGACCAGTACGGCGTGACCAATAACATCAAGCTGAACCAGCTTTATCCGACCAGCCAGACCTTGGGGCAGATCATTACGTTTACGCCTTCGCCGAACAAGGCCATCGTCGGAGCGAATGCCTTTGCGCATGAGTCGGGCATTCATCAACACGGAATGCTGGCGAACCCGCTCTGCTACGAAATCATGACGCCGTCACTGGTGGGCGTGAACAAAACCAATCTGGTTCTTGGCAAGCACTCGGGGCGCGCGGCTCTCCGCCATCGCTTTGAGGAACTGGGCTACGAGTTGACGCGCGACGAATTGCAGCACGTTTACTACCGCTTTGTGGCGCTTGCCGACCGCAAGAAAAATGTTTATGACCAGGACCTGGTCGGCTTGCTGCCGGATGATATTCGCCTCGGACGCAGACATCAGCCTGCGCCGGCGCTCGAATCGTAATCAACAAAAACAAGAAAGAGAAAAAATGAAGTTGAAGGTATTGGTAACGGCGGGTGACGGCATTGGCCCGGAGGTGACGAACGAAGCGGTTGCAGTGATGCAGGTCGCTGCGGAGATCGGCGGTCACACGCTTGAGCTCGCTGAAAAGCGAATTGGCGGCATCGCCATCAAGACCGACGGCACGCCGCTGCCCGAGGAAACGCTCAAGGCCGCGCTTGACTCTGACGCGGTGCTACTTGGCGCGGTGGGCGGCAACGAGTTCAATTCCCTTCCACCGGACAAGCGCCCCGAGGCCGGCCTGCTGGCGATTCGTTCGGCGCTTGGTGGATTTGCGAATCTGCGCCCGGCGTTTGCCTTCAAAGAGCTCGCCGTGAACTCGCCCCTGCGGCCGGAGATCATCGACGGCGCGGACATCATGTTTGTGCGCGAGCTGCTCGGTGGACTTTACTTCGGCAAGCCGCGCGAGTGGGACAAGGCCAAAGGAGAAGCGTGGAACACGATGCGTTACACAACGGGCGAAGTTGCGCGTGTTGCTCGCATCGCGTTTCAGTTGGCGCAGAAGCGTCGCAAGAAGCTCTGCTCGGTCGACAAGGCCAATGTTCTTGAGGTCTCGCAGTTGTGGCGCGCGACTGTGATCGAAGTTGCGACGGAGTTCCCCGATGTTGAACTTGAGCATCAATACGTCGACGCGATGGCGATGCACCTGATGAACCGTCCAAAAGATTTTGACGTTGTGCTGACAGAAAATTTGTTCGGCGATATTTTGTCGGACGAGTCGGGCGTCATCACAGGCTCGCTCGGCATGCTGCCTTCGGCGACTATCGGCGGCAAGGTCAATCTCTATGAGCCGATTCACGGCTCAGCGCCTGATATCGCCGGCAAGGGATTGGCGAATCCGCTCGGCGCAATCTTGACCGGCGCGCTGGTGTTGCGCCACTCGGGCGGACTTGAGACTGAAGCCGCAGCGATCGAGAAGGCCGTGCGCAAGGTTCTGGAAGAAGGCTTCCGCACGCCGGACCTGGCACGCGCCAATCCGCAGGGCTTCCCCGTTCTCAAGACCAAAGAGATGGGCGCGAAGGTCCGTGAGACTGTCCAGCAGATTTTGAAGTAAGCCAACCTCACAACGGTTCCGAAGAGACCAGGAGTATTCTCACAGCAAATGACAGCACCCAAAACATTATTCGAAAAGATCTGGAAGCAGCATGTGGTGGTTCAGCCCGAGGGCGAGCCGTCGCTGCTCTACATCGATCTTCAGTTGCTGCACGAAGTGACCAGCCCGCAGGCGTTCGAAGGTCTGCGCTTGAGCGGCCGCACAGTTCGCAATCCCAAGCGCTGCATTGCGACGGTTGACCACAACATTCCGACGACGATCGAAGGCCGTCTTAACATCATCGACGAGATCGCGGCCAAACAGATGAGCACACTGCGCAAGAACTGCGCGGAGTTTGGGATTGAGCTCTACGACGTCGACTCGCCCGAGCAAGGCATCGTGCACGTCATCGGGCCTGAGCTGGGATTGACTAAGCCGGGCATGACGATCGTCTGCGGTGACTCGCACACGTCGACGCATGGTGCGTTCGGCGCACTGGCATTCGGCATTGGCACCAGCGAAGTGGAGCATGTGCTGGCGACGCAGACACTGCCGCAGGCGCCGGCGAAGACCTTCCGCATCTCCGTCGAAGGCGAGTTGAAGCACGGCGTAACGGCGAAGGATATTGTGCTGGCCATCATCGGCATGATCGGCACCGACGGCGCGACGGGTTGCGTGATCGAGTTTGCCGGCTCGGCCATTCGCGCGCTCTCAATCGAAGGCCGCATGACGGTTTGCAATATGAGCATCGAGGCCGGCGCGCGCGCAGGGTTGATTGCTCCGGATGAAAAAACATTCGCTTACTTGAAGGGCCGCCGCTTTTCTCCGCAGGGCGAGGAGTGGGAGCGCGCAGTTGCCGAGTGGAAGAAGTTGCCGACGGACTTGGGCGCGAAGTTTGACCGCGAGTTGGTTATAGACGCGGCCACACTTGAGCCGTACGTGAGTTGGGGAACGAGCCCCGGCATGGTTGCGCCAATCAGTGCAGTGGTTCCGAACCCGGCCGATGCGCCGAACGAGATCGAACGCAAGAGCCTTGAGCGCGCACTTGAATACATGGACCTGAAGGCGGGGACCAAGCTGGATGAAATCGCAATCGACCGCGTCTTCATCGGCTCGTGCACGAACTCGCGCATTGAAGACCTGCGTGCAGCGGCGAGAATTGCTCGCGGCTACAAGGTGAGCACGAGCGTTCATGCGATGGTGGTGCCGGGCTCACAGGCTGTGAAGTCGCAGGCCGAGAGCGAGGGTCTGGACAAAATTTTCCGCGAGGCGGGCTTTGAGTGGCGCGAACCGGGCTGCTCGATGTGTTTGGCGATGAACCCCGATGTTCTGAATCCGGGCGAGCGTTGCGCGTCAACATCGAACCGCAACTTTGAAGGCCGGCAGGGTCGCGGCGGACGCACGCACCTCGTCAGCCCAGAGATGGCTGCGGCGGCGGCGATTGCCGGGCACTTTGTTGATGCGAGCAAGTGGCCCATGAAGGAGAGCGCATAATGGAACCCATCCGCACAGTTACATCCATCGTTGCTCCGCTTGACCGCGTGAACGTCGACACGGACCAGATAATTCCGAAGCAGTTTTTGAAGCGCATTGAGCGAACCGGTTACGGCGAGTTTTTGTTTTTCGATTGGCGCAAGGCCGCCGATGGCACGCCAGACCCGAGCTTCGTGCTCAACGACCCGAAGTACAAGGGCGCGCAGATACTCGTCGCCGGAAAAAACTTTGGCTGCGGCTCGAGCCGTGAGCATGCGGCGTGGGCACTGAACGATTACGGCTTCCGCGTGGTGATTGCGCCGACATTTGCCGACATCTTTTTCTCGAACGCGGGCAAGAACGGAATCGTGCTGGTTCGCCTGAGCGAAGAAAAGGTTGCACTGCTGTTGAAGAAGGCGTCGACCAAGCCGGGTTATCAACTCACGGTCTCACTTGAAGAGTTGACGGTAACAGATAACGATGGCTTCAAGGCGACGTTCGAGGTCGACGCGTTCCGCCGCTATTGCCTGCTTGAAGGGCTTGACGACATCGGCCTCACGCTGCGGCACGAAAAAGCGCTCGACGCATTTGAAGCGGAACACAACAGCAAATTCTGGTTGAAAGCGAAAGTCGCCCAGTAAACCAATCAACAAAGTCAGCGGAGTGATGGTGCTGGCTAAAACAAACGATTTCATTGTGCACGAAGGAAAAAATGACGATCGAAGGCAAGCGGCAAAGCATTCCACTGACTGAAGGACCGAGTCGCGCAGCGGCGCGCAGCTACCTGCGTGGCGCGGGCTTTGCAAAGGACGACCTGCACAAGCCGATCATCGGCATTGCAAACACGTGGACCGAGATCGGCACTTGTAACGTGCACCTGCGCGAGATTGCCGAGTGGCTGAAGGAAGGCATTCGCGAAGCGGGCGGCACTCCGATGGAGTTCAACACCGTCACCATTTCCGACGGCATCACGATGGGCACGCAGGGAATGAAGGCGTCGCTGGTTTCGCGCGAGGTGATTGCGGATTCGATTGAGTTGGTAGCGCGTGGAAATCTTTTTGACGGCCTCGTCGGCATCGGCGGCTGCGACAAAAATATGCCGGGCATCATCATGGCGCTTTGCCGGCTGAACATTCCGGGCATGATGCTCTACGGCGGCTCGATTGCGCCTGGCAAGCTGAATGGTGTGGACATAACGATTCAGAATGTTTTTGAAGGCATCGGTTCGCACGCAGCGGGACGCATTGACGACGCAGGCCTCGAAGCGCTGGAAGCTGCGGCATGCCCGGGCGCTGGCGCATGCGGCGGACAGTTCACCGCGAACACGATGGCGATGAGCGCTGAGATTCTTGGCATCTCGCCGATTCAGCTTTCGGGTGTGCCTGCGACATCGAAAGACAAGCGCGCAGCGACGCGCGAGGCCGGACGCATTTTGATGGACGCGGTACGCGCGAATCGCCGCCCGTCCGACATTATCACGCGCACGTCGATCGAGAACACGATTGCTTCGGTTGCGGCCAGCGGCGGCTCGACCAACGCTGTATTGCACCTGATTGCGATTGCACGCGAGCTTGGCATTCCGCTTGACGTGGACGACTTTGACCGCATCTCAAAGAAGACGCCGTTCATCTGCGACCTGACGCCGGCTGGCAAATACGTTGCAGCGGATTATCAGGCGGCGGGCGGTTCGCGCGTGTTGGCGCAGCGGCTGATTGATGCCGGCTACGCCGATGGCTCGACGCTGATGATCAGCGGCAAGACGCTTGCGGATGAAGCGAAGCTCGCAGTGGAGACGCCGGGACAGGTTGTGATTCACACATTCGACAAGCCGATCAAGCCGACCGGCGGGCTCGTGATTCTCAAGGGCAATCTTGCGCCAGAGGGTTGCGTGATGAAGATTGCCGCGGCGAACAAGGTGGACCATCGCGGACCGGCGCGGGTTTTTGATTGCGAAGAGGATTGCTTTACGGCGGTGCAAACCGGCAAGATCAAGCCGAACGACGTCCTGGTGATTCGCTATGAGGGACCGAAGGGCGGCCCCGGCATGCGCGAGATGCTGCAAGTGACCGCGGCAATTTCGTCGAACGCCGAGCTCAGCGCCAATGTC
>CAIMNN010000185.1 GCA_903842845.1 uncultured Acidobacteriaceae bacterium
CGGACCTGGCGGCGATTCGGCGCAAGAACATTGGATTTGTGTTTCAGCAGTTCAACCTGTTCCCTGCTCTGACGGCGCGCGAGAACGTGGAGTACTCGCTGAACGTGAAGGGCTGGCAAGGCAAGAAGGCGCGCAACGAGGCGATACGCGTGCTGGAGGCTGTGGAGTTGGCGACGCATTTGAATTATCTGCCGCGCGATATGAGTGGCGGGCAAAAGCAGAGAGTTGCGATTGCGCGTGCGCTGGCCGGGTCACCGCCGCTGTTGTTGGCGGATGAGCCGACAGCGAATCTGGATTCGGTTGTGGGGATGCAGGTGCTGGAGCTTTTCCGCGAGTTGGCGAAGCGGGAGAATCGTGGGCTGCTGATAGTGACGCACGACCACAAGGTGCGGACTATCTGCGACCGCGTGTTGAGGATTGACAGCGGGAGATTGCTGGAAGAACCGGAACAGATTGCGGCGTAAGACGAGAGATTGAGACAAAGAGGATAAAAGCGATGAACAAACGGTTATGGATTTTTTTGTTGGTGATTGCGGGCGTGGTGGGGTACCTGGTGCTGAAGACGCATCCGGTGCTGGCCAATCATGCTGCGCCGAAGGTGGATGCGAATGCTCCGACGTTGCCGCCGCGCAGCACTGCGGTGCGGACCGAGGGCCGGCTGGCGACTTATCCCGGCGCGCAAGTGAATGTGAGCAGCGAGCGTGCGGGAATTCTGGATGTGTTGGCGGTACAGGAGAACCAGAAAGTTGCGAAGGGGCAACTGATTGGGCATTTGCGTTCGCATGATCTTGAGGCGCAGATTGCGCAGGAGAAGGCGCGGCTTGCGGAGATAAAGGCCGACATACGGCTGTATGAGTTGGAGGCGCAGCGCTATAAAAAACTATTTGAAGCGCGCGTCGGGACGGAGCAAGCGGAGCAGAAGGCGGAGCGCGACCTTGAACTTGCGCAGGCGCGTCTGGGGACCGAAGAGGCGACGATTGCCGAGTTGCAAACCCAGCTCGATAAGACGTACATCCATGCGCCGATTTCGGGTGTCGTGCTGAAGCGCAATAAACAGCAGGGCGAAAACGTCGATATAGGTGAGTCGATAGTCACAATTGCCGACCTGAACCGCGTGCGTATTGAGGCAGAGGTGGACGAGTTCGACCTGGCGAATGTGAAGTTGAACGAGCAGGTGGTGATCCACGCTGAGGGTTTTGACCGCACGTGGAAAGCGCATGTGGAGGAGATTCCGGGGCAGGTTGAGGGGCGGAAGTTGAAACCAGAAGACCCGGGGCGCCCCGTGGATACGCGCGTGCTGCTGGTGAAGATTGCGTTTGATGAGCCGACGCCGCTGAAGTTGGGGCAGAGGGTGGAAGTGGATTTGAAGTAAGACAGAAATCAGATGTCAGAAATCAGGGGTCAGGGATGAGCGCTGACAACTGTACAAAGTTTGGAATCTGGGCGGCGCCTGGAGTCCAAAGCCAGAATCGCCGGTTTGCTGCGTGGGGCAGTTAGCCGGCGTTTCTGTTTTTACCGGGTTCTGGTGAGGTAGGTCCGTGATTCGCTTTTCGCCTCCGCAACCCGTAAGATAAAGGCATGGCCCGAGGATGGGAAAGCAAGTCGGTGGAGGAACAGATGGCTGAGAAGCAGAGCGCGCAACACGACCTTTCGTTGACCGAAGAGCAGCGCCACAAAGCAATGCTGGCAGAGGCGACAGTACAACGCGAGAAGCAGGCGTTGGAGTTGCAGCGCGAAAACATTTTGTCGCAGAAGACCTCGCACCCGGCACGTCGCCAGGCGCTTGAAGCAGCGTTGAAGCAGATCGAAGGGCAGTTGGCGGCGTTGGATTAAGGATAGGGATCAGAAGTCAGAATTCAGGAATCAGGGGCGCGGTTGATACCGCGCTTTTTATATTTTGGCTATAGAAAAGATTAGAAGCAACCGCGGATTCTTCGACTGCGCAAGCCACGCTGATGCGTGGCTTATTTCGTTCAGAAGGACAATTTGTGGGAGAACGTAGATTGAGCAAACCCCGGTCCCCAAAAGCGAGGGACCGGGGGCACCCGGCTGAAAAGCAAATGCAGATTCCTCGCTACGCTCGGAATGACACGGCAAAAAAACTACTCACAGCTAAAAAATTACTCGCGGTGGAAGAGGAGCGAGTTGGCCTGGTGCACGCTCGTCATCATGACTCGGGCGATGTTGACGTGGGCTGGGCGGCTGGCAGCCCAGACGATTGTTTCGGCGACGTCTTCGGGCGTGAGCGGGGTGAGGCCCTTGTAGACTTTTTCCGCGCGCTCGCTGTCGCCGTGGAATCGCACGAGGCTGAAGTCGGTCTCGACCATGCCGGGGTCAACGGAGGTGACGCGGACGGCGGTGCCGAGCAGGTCGTCGCGCAGGCCATCGTTGATGAAGTGGACGGCGGCCTTGGTTCCGCAGTAGACTGCGCCGTTGGCGTAGGCGAGGTGGCCGGCGGTGGAACCGATGTTGATGACGTGGCCGCTATTGCGCGAGACCATGCCGGGAACGACGGCGCGTGTGACGTAGAGCAGGCCCTTGATGTTGGTGTCGATCATCTCTTCCCAGTCGCTGAGTTGCCCCTCGTAGAGCTTGTTGAGGCCGCGGCTCAATCCTGCATTATTGACTAGGACGTCGATTGCTTGCCACTCGGCGGGGAGCGCGGCGATTTCGGCGGCGACAGCTTCAGCGTTGCGGACGTCGAGTTGGATGGAGTGGACGGCGGCTGCGCCGAGTTTGCTGGCCTGTTCGGCGATGGCGGTTAGTTTGTCGATGCGGCGAGCGGCGAGGAGGAGGCGTGCGCCGTCGGCTGCAAATGCGAGAGCGGTGGCAGCGCCGATGCCGGAGCTAGCGCCTGTGATGAAGACGGTACGGTTGGATTGCGTCATGCAAACATCTTAACGAACCAGCTTAGGTGAAGTAATACACATAGCTGGTTGTTGAACCTTATTTATTCAAAGTGGATATAACGAGGTCATGGAATGTCCGAGCGTTGACAATCCGCGTAGACTTCCATGTTTCAGGAAAATGGCGCAGATTCCCGGTAATCAGATAATCAGCTTGCCCTGCTTCAGCACACTCAAGAAAGCGGTTGTCATCCTCATCCGCCGATGCATTCACGACGAGTTGCGGCGTAATTAAGATCGCATTTTCACGAACCTGAGAGATCAAGGTTTCAATCTTCGCTTTATCGAAACGAAATTTTGCACGGGTCAAGACTTCAAGATATTCATTGAGTATCGATTCTGACGCGAGCAGAATGAGATGCTGGCTGATTGCCATGTTGTACAGTTCGAATTCCAACCCAAGGTTGTTTAATTGCGCTGAAACTACGATATTCGTATCAAGAACCACTTTAACGGCAATCATAAAGCTTTACGTTTATCCGCCCTGGCTTCTGCAATCTCCGCATCAATTTCTTCCATAGTCATTTTGTCGTTTCCGTTTATCCGGGAAATGCGATTCAATTCCTCTGTAATGGGCAAAGGCCTGGTAATTAAACGCAGATAATCATCAAAGCCCAAGAGGATGGCTTTTTGGCCGTCGGGCTCGGTGATAAGGAAGCGCTGTGCGTCCTTTGATGCGGCGCGGCGCACCATCTGCCGCAGGTTGGTTTCTGCTGTGTTGATGTTGACCGGATCGGGCATTTGTGAAGAAGATGCGCTCATGTTCAACCCTCGTGAATAAAGGATAGGCCAGAATGCACACCACGTCAAAATGAAACGTGGCTCAGTCACCCATGGCGGAAGCGGCGACTTCGTTGAGCCAGCCTTGCGGCTTGAGGAGCTCGCGTGGACGTGAGCCGTCGGCGGGGCCGACCAGGCCGTCGCGCTCCATGAGGTCGATGAGATGTGCGGCGCGGCCGTAACCGATGCGTAGCCGACGCTGCATCAACGATGTCGATGCCTTGCCGGATTCGTAGACGAGCTTTACGGCTTCGTCGTACATGGGATCGTTCTCGTCTTCGCCGCTTGCGCTGCCTTCGATTTCTGCGCGTTCGTCGCGTGGAGCTTCGAGGAAGCCTTCTACGTACTCGGCCTTGCCCTGCTGCTTCCAGAATTCGACAACCGCCGCTGTCTCCTTCTCGCTTACGTACGGCGCGTGGAGTCGCGTGTGGCGCGATGTTCCGGGCGGCATGAAGAGCATGTCGCCGCGACCCAAGAGCGACTCAGCGCCGTTGGTGTCGAGGATGGTGCGCGAGTCAACTTTTGTGGCAAGGCGGAAGCTGATGCGCGTGGGCACGTTGGCCTTGATGAGTCCGGTGATGACGTCGACGGATGGGCGTTGCGTTGCGAGCACTAGGTGAATGCCGACGGCGCGGGCCATTTGCGCGAGACGGGTGATGGATTCCTCTACGTTGGTGCGGTCGAGCATCATGAGGTCGGCGAGCTCGTCAATGATGATGACGATATAAGGCAGCGGCTGCTCGTCAGGATTATCAAAGAGCGAAGGCGCGCCCTCGTCAAAGAGCTTGTTGTACTGGTCGATGTTGCGGACGCTACGGCTGGCGAGCAGCTTGTAGCGGCGCTGCATCTCGCTGACGGCGTTGCGCAGCGCGTTGGCCGCGAGCTTGGGCTCGGTGATGATGGGCGTGAAGAGATGCGGAATGCCTTCGTACATGCCGAGCTCGACGCGCTTGGGATCAACAAGAATGAGGCGAACCTGCTGCGGCGTTGTGCGGTAGAGCAGGCTCATGATCATGGCGTTGATGGCCACTGATTTGCCGGAGCCGGTTGAGCCGGCGATGAGCACATGCGGCATGGCGGCGAGGTCGGCGATGTGCATGCGGCCGTTGATATCTTTGCCCATGGCGATGGTGAGCTTTGATTTCGCTTTTTGGAACGGCTCGGACTCGAGGCACTCGCGCAGGTGGATGGTTTCGCGCTCGTGATTGGGAACCTGTATACCGACGGTGCTTTGACCGGCCATGCGCTCGATCAAAATACTTTCAGCGCGCATCGCAAGGCAGAGGTCGTCGGAGAGTCCGGTGACGCGGCTGTACTTGACGCCGGCCTCGGGCTTGAACTCGTATGTTGTGACCATGGGGCCGGGGTTGATGCGAACTACCTGGCCCATGACGCCGAACTCGGCGCATTTTTCTTTGAGGACGAGAGCCTCTTCGCGGAGCTCTTCTTCGCGGACCTGCTGCGGGCCGGTGCCGATGGTGAGCAGGTTCGTGGAGGGGAGCTTGTATCCGCTGACGGTATGCGATTTGCGCGTGGAGGTGCGGAGGTGCGCGTCGGCGCGGTCGTGAACGGTGATGTTCTCGATCGGTTGCGGCGTGTAGCTTTGTTGCGGCAGCAATGAAAAACTTTGCGGCGCGTGTTGCCGCTGCTGTGTGATAGTCGGCGCGGGCTGTGGCGTGAAGGATTGCAGCGGCTGCTGTGTGAAGGCCGGTGCGGAATGCGTGATGGGCTGTGACAACTCCGCAGAGACGTGCACTTCTTCGTCGGCGTGCGCGAAGGCGAAGGGCAGCGGCGCGGGTGTGTCAGGGAGCGGCGCGGTGTGTGCTGGTTCGTCGACGATCTCGGAGGCGAAGCGAAGCGGCGCGGCCGGACGTTGCGTGTATGTCGGCTGCGCTGGCGGCGCTGGTGTCTCAAAGACCGCGGGCGTGTAATTGGCAAGCGGCTGGCGGGTGACTTCGGCGATGTGCTCGGGCGCGGCGGCTGCGGGCTGAGGAGTCGTGTTGTAGTCCTCGAGCGTGCGTTCCCAAACGCTGCGGCGGTCAGCGCCGACGATGCCCATCATGCGTGGGGCTTCGTAAGCGGGCGTGTCCTGGAGTTCATCGGGCTTGGGCTCGCGGCGGAAGAAGCTGAGCATGCGGCCGCGTTCTTTGCGCGGAGGCTCAGAGAAATCAAGCTCATCAGATGAATAAGGAGAGCCGACCTCCTGCAAGGATTCTTCTTCTTCACACAGGCTGAGGCGCTCGGCGCGAGCCTCCTGCCAGTTGTTGAAGCGCTCCATCAGATTTTTTGCGCCGTCGTACATCGCGCGCCATCTGAGTGCGGCGGCGAAGTAGATTCCGACGATAGTCATGAGTAGCGTTGCGGTGATGGTCCAGCCGTGGCCGATGCGTGCGAGCATCCACGCGGAGTTGAGCGCGCCGATGACGCCGCCGAGCGGGAGCAGGTGCATCCAGAGCAGGTGCCAGGGCAGAAGCGCGAAGAGCGTGGGTAGAAACACAAGAGCCACGATGGAGCCGACCACGCGCAACGGAAAGCTGCCACCGCTGCGTGAGCGGAGCCATCTTAGCCCAAGCGCGGCGAGGAGGAAGCTGGGCAAGAAGGCGGAGAGGCCGAAGGTCTGGAGGAGGAGGTCGGAGAGATACGCGCCGAAGACGCCGAGAAGATTGCGCGTGGCTGCGGCACTGGCATCGGCCGTGGAGGTGTCAAAAGAGGGGTCGGAGGAATGATAGCTGGCAAGAATGACGAAGAGCAGCGCTGCGACAGAGATCAGCACAAGCCCGAGAAGAATGTTCAGCGGGCGGCTACGCGTGGGCGTAAGAACGATGCGAATAGATTTCATGTAGGGACGTGGATCGAAAGCGTCCCAGAGCAGTCTTAATTATCCAGTGTGTGGAAGGTGCCGCAGTAGGAAAATCGGGGGAGGGGGAACCTGACTCTCCACTCCCCTGTTTGGGCTTTAATTGTGCGGCTTTGTGACGTATTTGCGGCTGGGCCACTCGGCTTTGCGGTGATTGAGAAAAGCGGAGACGCCTTCCTTGAAGTCTTCCATGGAGCGCTGCTGAGCGTTGACGGCGATGGCGTCTTCGAGTTCCTCGTCGAGGCGACGGCTGGCGTGCTTGGCGAGAAGTTTTTTTACAGCTTGCATGGCTTGAGGGCTGTTTTGAAGCAGGCTGTGCGCGAGCGCTTTGGCGGCGGGCAGCAGTTCCTGCTCAGAGACGATCTGTGTGACGAGGCCGAGGTCGAATGCTTCCTGCGCTTTGATGAGGCGGCCGGAGAGAAGAATCTCGCGGGTGCGTTTTTCGCCAACCTGACGGAGCAGGAAGGATGAGGCGATGGCGGGGACGAAGCCGACGCGGACCTCGGTGTAACCGAATTTTGATTCCGGCGTGGCGAGCGTGAAGTCCGCGATGGTGGCCAGGCCCATTCCGCCGGCGATGGCTGCGCCGTTGACGGCGGCGATGACCGGCTTGGGGAAGTCGTAGAGTGCGCGGAGAACCTGGGCCATCAGCTCGGAGTCGCGGCGATGCTCGTCGGCGGTGCTGGCGTTGATGGTGGCGAGGTGTTCCATGTCGAGGCCGGCGCAGAAGGCGGGCCCGGCGCCGGTGAGGACGACGACGCCACACTCGCAGTTGGCGGCTTCGCCTAGTGCGTGGGTGAGCTCTTCGATGAGCTCGGCGTTGAGGGCGTTACGCTTCTCCGGGCGGTTAAGAGTGATGGTCTTAACGCCGCACTCGGAGTGGATGAGGATGTATTTAAAGTTCGACATGGGGAACTCTCCTGAAAAACTGCCTTCAGTTTAACAAGCACTCAATAGACGATTTATCATACAACGAATTGAATACTACTTGCTCAACATGCAAATGGCACCTGCAATGCGAAAAGCACACATTAATCATGTATGAGCTAACCGTTGTGAGCCACAATTAACCTAAGGTTGGGTATCTACTATGGTTCATGACTAATTTTGCAGGAAATCACTAAACAGAAAGACATTAAAATTGTTAGCAATTATGCCATCACCGAATCTCATCGACTCATTACAGCGCGATATTAAAAAACTGAGCATGTCGCAGATTTACTTGATACTAGCAGTCATCAAACAATTTCAACTACCAACAGAATTTCAAAGATATGCAATTTCAGACATTGTTACACCTACCGTTCTTGAAATGCTTGGCGATTCACTTCGCATTCATCATGCATTCAGCAGACAGCCTTTGAGCAAAGACCGATTTGAGTTTGCTTTGGAAAGTTCGCTGAATCGTGCTGGTATACCTGCAGAGCTTGTTACTAACAGGACAAATCGTGGTCATGACATCACAATCAATGGTGTCCCAGTTAGCCTCAAAACTCAAGCAGATGCAAGTATACAAGTAGATTCATTGCACATCAGCAAATTCATGGAACTCGGCAAAGGCGAATGGAAATTACCATTATTACTTAATATGTTTTTAGAGCACATGAGAAGTTACGAACGGATATTCCAGTTACGTTGTCTTCTTTCAGGCCCTCAACAGTACAA
>CAIMNN010000186.1 GCA_903842845.1 uncultured Acidobacteriaceae bacterium
CCCAGCCGACGGCGTAGTTGCCGGTCTTGAGGCGGAGGCCGCCGATCTTGATGGGATTTTGGACGACGAGGAAGTGGGAGTATTTGCCGTCGGCGGAGTAGCCTGCGGTGATGAGCAGGACGGCTGCGATGTAAGTGCCGTTGCCGTTGGTGATTCCGGTGGCGGTGCGCATCTCGGTTTCGATATGTTCTTTTTCGACGGGAGCGCGGTCGGGGAGGAGCGCGGCGAGTTCTGATTCAGTGGCCGCGCGCCAAGGCTTTTGCGCCTGCATCTGCGGCACAAGGGATGAGAAGAACACCAGCGCTGCCAACGTGATTCCCTGAAACAATTGCCCAGTCTTCATCTTGAAGGTCCACCTGACGAGCCAAACCGTTGCCTTTGACTATAAATGCAGGCGGGTTGAGGCACATCCACCAATATGTTGAGCGTGGCGTAAATCACTATTTTGGATTTTTTGCGTCGTACTCCTTCACCGCCTTTAAAGCCTCTGGTGTACCTATCGCAGTCAAAGCTTCCCTGGATTGATATTGATCCATTACATCCGCCATCATTCTTCCAAGTTCGCCCGCCTTCTCGCCATAGACATAGTGATATCCGGGAGGTGGCGGCGGAGTAGTGAACTGTGGATTCCCTTGAAGTATGTCGATGAGGAATGGCACAGCGTCTTTGGCAGCGGGGCCTATATTTCCGAGTGCCAAAATAGCCTCGAAGCGGACCTTGTTCTCCAACAGGGAATGGATGAGGGTAGGAACAGCAGCTTCGGCGCCGGGGCCGATGTTGCCGAGGGTCCTGATGACTGCCTGTCGCAGATCTGGATCGCTCATGCACTGGATAAGGTCGGGGACTGCGGGGTGTGCGGCAGCGCCCATGCCCGACAGTACTGACATGGCCATTCGTTTCGATTTGGAGTCGCCCTCATTCAGCATTGCCCTCATGGCGGGTAGAACAGCTACGCCCTTGCTGCTTAAGGCATCGATAGCTCCGGGCACGTCGTCTTTCATGCACTGGATGATGAAGTCATTTTCAACATCCATCTTGCTCAATGCTTGAATTGCATATTTTCGTGAATAATCTTCGGCATATTGATTTTTCGGTGCTATCCAATATTCTGGGTCTTTGAGCACTACCTTCTTGAGGATCGGCACGGCTTGTTTTGCGGGGAGGCCAATCTTATTGAGAGCCCAGATAGCATCCACGCGCGTGGCTGGGTCCTTCACTGCGACCATCAGCTCCGGTGCAGCCGGGCCGGCGGGCGCGCCCATAGCAGCAAACGCTTTGATCGCGTTAGTGCGCAAAGCCACATCAGTGGAAGTTTGCAGTATTTTGCGCAATTCAGGAACAGCAGGCGCTCCGTAGCTACCCAGCGAACTATCACTGCCGGCGATGTTGTCTTTCAATGCCGCGATTAAAATGTTCACGGTCTGAACGATGGTGGGGGAACCGGGGGCCGATGGACCAATCTTCCCAAGAGCACCTACAACATAATCTCTCAGTTTGGGGTCAGTGGTCTTTGCCAGGCTCAGCAAGGTTGGTATAGCAGTCTTTGCCTTCGGCCCCATTCCGCCGATGGCACCAACAGCGTATTTTTGCTTATTGCCGATTGACTTCTGCGCAATAGTGATCAAAGACGGTAAAGCCGGCTCGGCGACAGCAGACAAAGCGTTTTCGGCGTTGCCTAGGAGATCTTCGTTGTCGAGCAGGTCTTCGAGGGGTTGAACCAACTTTTGCCTGGATGCTAAGTCGAGCGCGGCTATCTTCTTGATGGCGGGATGAACAATTTTGTCCCAATCGTTGTTATCCCAGTTATGAGCGCTGACAGCCTGGACCAACTGCTGAACTTCAGCATCAGAGATAGCAGGAGGTGCGGCGGCAAGGGCTTTATGGGTTTGCGCGCAGAGTGGGAAAAGGAAGAGGACTAAGGTGAGGAGAATGCCAGGCAGGAATGTGACGGGTCTCATTGCTTGACTCCTTTCGATACTGAGGCCGGCGTGGGCTTCAGCGTACAGACTCTCAAGGGGAAGCAAGGTGATTGCGCCTAGGATTATACATCCAAAAGAGCGCTATGCGATGTTAACTTTTTTAGACAGAAATGCCCCGGAAAGCAGGCATTTTATGGGCGAGAATCAATATCGAAATTTAGATTATTTATTTTTTCTTTAAGGATTCAAGTGTGACGATGCCGCGCTGGATTGCGGCGGTTGCGGCCTGGGTGCGGTCAGTGACGCCGAGTTTGCCGAGCAGGCTGTTGATGTGGGTTTTGACGGTGGCTTCGCTGATCTCGAGTTCAGTGGCAATCTCCTTATTGCTCATGCCGCGGACTATCTGTTCGAGGACGTCGAGTTCGCGGTGGGTGAGCTCTTCGGTGCCCATGCGCTCGGCGAGCTTTTCCGCGATGATGGCGGGGATGTGGGATTTGCCGGCGTGGACAGTGCGGATGGTTGCGATGAGCTCTTCGCTGGTCATGCCCTTGAGGAGGTAAGCGCGCGCGCCGGCCTGGAGTGCGCGGTAGATGTCTTCGTCGCCGTCGTAGGTAGTGAGGACGATGAAGCGGGCGGAAGGGGTTTCCATGCGGATGCGCTCGATGACCTCAACACCGGAGAGGCGCGGAAGGCGGAGGTCGATGAGAGTAATTTGGGGCTGGAGCTTGCGGAAGTTGGTGATGGCTTCGACGCCGTCGGCTGCTTCGCCGATAACTTCCATGCCGTCGACGACGCTGAGGAGCGCCTTGAGACCCTGACGGACAACGTGATGGTCTTCGACGACCATGATCCTGATTGGTTCTTCGCTCAAGCTTTTGCTCCGTCCATTTTGAGTTCGACCCGCACGGTGGTTCCTTTGCCGGGTTTGCTTTGCACTGACAACTTTGCGCCGATGGCTGCTGCGCGTTCGCTCATGCCGGTGAGGCCGTAGTGGCCGGGCGGGGATTGCGGGTCGCGCTCGATGGTGAGTTCTTCGGCGAGGGTCGCGTCGATGCCACGGCCGTCGTCTCGGACTTCAAGGACAACACCGCGCGCGTCGGGGTAGTACACGAGCTCCACTTCCAGTCTACGCGCTGCTGCGTGTTTCTTCACGTTTTGAAGGGCTTCCTGCGCGATGCGGAGGAGCTCGCGTTCGGTTTCAGTTGCGAGGGGGCGATAAGCGCCGTGAATTTTGAGCTGGGCTTTGAGCTTTTTGTCGCCGGCCTGCTCGACGAGGCGTTGGAGTTCGATGGGGAGCGTGCGCTCAGCGACATCGGGTGAGCGGAGGGCCCAGATGGATTGGCGGGCTTCGTTGAGACCTTCGCGGACGTACTCGCGGAGATTATTGAGCTGCTCGCCGCTTGCGTCGGCTTTGCCTTTGCGGACAAGTTCGCTGAGGACCTCGAGTTGCACGGAGATGCCGACGTAGCCTTGCGCGAGGGTGTCGTGAATTTCGCGGGCGATGCGGCTGCGCTCGGCGAGGACGGCGTTGAACTCGCGCTCGGCCTGGGAGAGCTTGCGTTGTTCGTAGAGTCGCGCGATGGCGATGGCCGCGGCGATGAGCAGAAGAGCGAGGAGAAGCCAGAAGAGGATGGTCTGGTAGAAGTGCGGACGGAGTTCGAAGATGAGTTCTGCGCCGGTGGAGTTCCAGACGCCGTCGTTGTTGGCGGCCTGGACGTGGAAGGTGTAGTGGCCGGGCGGGATGTTGGTGTAGAAGGCGATGCGGCGGGTTCCGGCGTCGGTCCACTCTTTGTCAAAGCCTTCGAGCTTGTAGCGGTAGTGAATTTTCTGCGGCGCAGTGAAGCTGAGCGCGGCGTATTCAAATTCAAAGTGCACGTGGCCGGCGGTGATGCGGAGGGGCATGTCACCGTTGCCAAAGTCGTTGGCGTCGTCGACGCCCATGCGCTCAATGACGACCGGTGGCGGCTGGGAGTTGAGGTGGAAGTGCGCGGGGTCAACCTCGACGAGGCCTTTGGGCGTGGCGAACCAGAGTCGGCCATCGCGACCGCGCCATGCGGAGGGGTGACTGTTCTTCGCCATTTCGCGGCTGCGAAGGCCGTCGGCAGCGCCGAACTCGGCAAAGCCGGAGCAGTGGCTTGCAGTGAGACGGCAGCGGGCGATTGCGTTTGATGTGGCGAGCCAGGTTGTGCCGGATGAGTCAGAGAGGATGGCGAGGATGGAGTTGTTGTGAGCGGAGCCGTCGTCGATGGGTGAAAATCGGCCGTTGTTATAGGCGCTCCATCCATGCTCGGCTGTGCCGATGAGGAGATGGCCGTCGGGGCTGATGTCGAGCGCAGTGATGACGTCGCCGGGGAGTCCGTCGCGGGTTGTGTAGTTGTGGAGCTTGCCATGATCAAGAACGCTGAGGCCGTTGAGGGTTGCGATCCAGAGGCGGCCGGAGCCATCGCGGAGCATTGCGCCGATGAGGTCGCTGCCGAGGCCGTTGGATTTTGTGAATGTTTGGAGGACGCGGCCGCTCTGCCAGTGGGCGAGACCGCGGCGCGTACCGACCCAGAGGGAGCCGTCTTCATCGGCGAGGAGCCCGCGGACGAAGTCGTCGGGGAGGCCGTCGGCGGAGGTGAAGGATTGGACTCGGCCGTTTTGGATGTGATTGAGGCCGTCGGGTGTTCCGACCCAGAGGGAGCCATCGCGCGCAGAGGCGAGTGAGAGGACGACGTTCGAGAGGAGGCCGTTTTTTGTGGTGAGGGTTTGGATGCGGCCGGTGACGAGCTGGTTCAATCCGCCACCGTTGGTGCCGACCCACAATTTTCCGGCAGTGTCTTCAACGACGGTGGTGACGGCGTCGGAGCTGAGGCCGTCGTCGGTGCCGAGGATGTGGAAGCGCTCGTCGCGGAGGAGTTCGACGCCGTTCGATTCAGTGCCGACCCATAGATTGCCTTCGGCGTCTTCACAGAGAGCGAGGATGGAGGCGGATGTGTCGGCGGTTTCAAGCTTGCCGGTCCAGCGGAAGAGGCCGCGATTGGTGCCGATCCAGAGCGCGCCTTCGCGGTCG
>CAIMNN010000187.1 GCA_903842845.1 uncultured Acidobacteriaceae bacterium
CCCGCCCGTTACGCCGTCATCGTCGACCGCATCTCTCACGACATCCCCTTCTACCGTGCCTTTGTCAAGCAAGCCGTCTTGAACGGCACTCGCCTTATCAATAATCCGTTTTGGTGGTCCGCTGACGACAAGTACTTCAACTACGCCCTCGCGCAAAAGCTCGGCGTCGCCGTCCCACCCACCGTCCTGCTGCCACACAAGCAGCACCCCGTCGGCACCACTGACCAGTCCATGCGCAACCTCGAGTACCCGCTCGATTGGGACGCCGTTTTCTCTTACGTCGGCGAGCACGGCTTCATGAAGCCCATCGACGGCGGTGGCTGGCGCGACGTTTACCACATCAAGAGCCGCGAAGAGTTCTTCAAGGCCTACGACCAGTCCCGCGACCTATGCATGGTCTATCAAAAGGCCGTTAACTTCACCGAGTACTTCCGCTGTTACGTCGTCGGCCAGCAGCACGTCCACATCATGCCCTACGACCCGCGCCGCCCACACGCCGAGCGCTACATCCAAAACGAAAAATGGGGAACCCCCGAACTCCTCACCCGCATCGAGCAGGATTGTCTCACCCTCTGCCACGCTCTCGGCTACGACCTCAACACGGTAGAGTTCGCCGTTGAAGACGGCATCCCATACGCCATCGACTTCATGAACCCAGCCCCCGACGCCTCGCTCGACTCCGTCGGCCCAGCCAACTTCGAGTGGATCATCCGCGAAGTCGCCGACCTGGCCATCGCCCGCGCCCTTGAAAGCACCAAATCCCTCGAACTCATCTGGAATACGCTCCTCAACGCTCACTGAAGCCAGTTGACAATGTGTAGCCTTTAGGATACAGTTAAGATGTTTCAGGTTGTTGAAACAAACGTCTATTCTGCTTGGTTTGTAAACCTCAAAGACTTGAGGGCGAAGGCAAACATTGCTGCTCGAATCGACCGGCTGGCAAATGGCAATCCCGGCGACGTGAGAGCAGTGGGTGGTGGAGTCTCTGAATTGAGAATTCATACTGGCCCGGGCTATCGCGTCTATTTTGCAAAACGAGGTACTGAGCTGATCATCCTTCTTTGCGGCGGCGACAAGAGCACACAAAGGGAAGACATCAAACAGGCGAAACGCATCGCTGAAGAGTTCAAGGTGGAAGCTGATGAAAATTAAATTGAGACCCTATGACACTGCCAGGTACCTCGATTCCGAAGAAATGATCCAACTGTACCTCGAGGAAGCACTGGAGATCGGCGACCCGGCATTTATCGCGCAGGCGCTTGGTACAGTCGCACGCGCGCGCGGAATGTCAAAAGTTGCCAAAGACTCAGGCCTCTCTCGCGAAAGCCTCTACAAAGCGCTGGGTCCCAACGGTAATCCGGAATTCGCAACAGTGATGCGTGTCATTGATTCCTTGGGCTTGCAACTGACCATTTCTACAAGGAATGTCTCACGGAAACGTGTGCGAAGTAGAGTTTCCGCCTGAATCGTACCAATTAACTTTGTACAATCACCTAAACACCCTGTACGCGAGGTCACCCATGCGCCCATCCTTCACCCTCGGCATCGAAGAAGAGTACCAAACCATCGACCCAGTCTCGCGCGACCTGCGCTCGCACATCAACACCGAGATGCTCGCCCAGGGCAAGCTCCGGCTTGAAGAGAGGGTCAAGGCCGAAATGCACACATCCGTCGTCGAGGTCGGCACACGCGTCTGCAAAAACATCGACGAAGCACGCGAAGACATCTACGACCTGCGCCGCGAGATGATCAAGCTCGCCCACGAGCATGGCCTCCAGCTCTGCGCCGGCGCAACCCATCCCTTCGCCGACTGGCGCCGGCAGGAGATCTATCCCGACCCGCGCTACCACCAGGTCGTCAAGGACCTCCAACTCGTCGCCCGCGCCAACCTCATCTTCGGTCTGCATGTTCACGTCGGCATCGAGGACCGCGAGGCCGCCATCCGCATCATGAACTCGATGCGCTACTTTCTGCCGCACATCATGGCCCTCGCCACCAACTCGCCCTTCTGGCTCGGCATCAACACCGGCTACAAAGGCTACCGCGCCAAGGTCTTTGAGAACTTCCCCCGCACCGGCATTCCCGACGAGTTCAAGAGCTACTCCGAGTTCGAGAACTACGTCAGCCTCCTGGTCCGCACCAACTGCATCGACAACGCAAAAAAGATCTGGTGGGACATTCGCCCCCATCCGTTCTTCCAAACCGTCGAGGTCCGCGCCTGCGACATCCCGCTCCGCGCCGAAGAGACCGTCGCCATCGCCGCGCTCATCCAGGCCACGGCCGCGTATCTCTACCGCCTGCATGAGCGTAATCAGGACTTCCGCCAGTACGCGCGCCCCCTCCTCATGGAAAACAAATTCCGCGCCGTCCGCTACGGGCTCGACGGCAAGCTCATCGACTTCGGCAAGCAGGAGGAGGTTCCGCTCCGCGACCTCATCGAGGAGTATCTCCACCTCATCGACCCCGTCGTCGACGAACTCGGCAGCCGCGAAGCCATCAACGGCGTCCGCAAAATTCTCCACACCGGAACCGGCGCTGACCGCCAGCTCAAAGTCTTCGAAGAGTCCAAAGGCGACCTCAAAGCCGTCGTCGACTACATGGTCGGCGAAACCGCAGCAGGACTATGATACGTATTGAGCATTCTCACTTATGAATAATGATCGGGTGCCCCCGGTCTCGCTTCTGAGACCGGGGATACAACACCGTTCGTTCTCCACGGAAAAATGAAAAAAGTTGCCCTCATTTACAACCCGCACTCCGGCACCCACTCCGAAAAGCGTCTCGCGCAACTCCGCGAGGTTACGGTGATGCTCAACCAGCAGGGAATCGAAGCAGAGCTCATTCCTACACGCGCTGCCGGCTCCGCGCCTCATCAAGCACGCGAAGCCGTCGCAGCCGGATGCGACACTATCCTTGCCTGCGGTGGCGACGGCACCGTCAATGAAATCCTCCAAGGCCTCATCAACACCAACGCCGCACTTGGCGTTCTACCCCAGGGCACCGCCAACG
>CAIMNN010000188.1 GCA_903842845.1 uncultured Acidobacteriaceae bacterium
ACGCAAAACGGCAGCGTCCTCTTCGCCGTTATGCAACTCACCGGCGGCCAAAACCCGGTTTATGAGAAGCTCAACTCCATCCACATCGCCGAATCCGTCTTCAGCTACGGAATCTCCGACGCGCCCGGCGGAATATGCTTGTACTCCCCCAACTCGAATCAGGGCGTGCTCGTCTCCGGAAAGGTCAGCGCAAATCTGCCACCGCCCTTTGACCAACTGCGCACACCGCCCGGCCACGAAATCCACGACAAGTTCGTCGTCTGTGGACTCAACGGCGCTGACCCGACTGTCTACTGCGGCTCCTCGAATCTGGCCACAGGCGGCGAAGAATCCAACGGCGACAACCTGCTCGAGATCCACGACGCTGACGTTGCAACGGCCTTCGCAATCGAGGCGCTTCTCCTCGTCGACCACTACAACTTCCTCGACCACTATGGGAAGAAGGTAGCCGCCAATGCTGCTGCCGCAAAATCAACTAAGCCGAAGGTGTCAGCCAAAAAAGCTCCGGCGAAAAAAGCTGCCAGGAAAGCCGCGAAGAAGGCCCCCGCTAAAAAAGCTGCCAAGAAAGCTCCGGCCAAGAAAGCTGACAAAAAGTCAAAGCGCTAACGCACTCAACTCACTCATTGCTCAAGGAGAAATATGGCCACCAAGAAAAAAGCAACCAATACGCCCGCACCCTCTGTCGACAAAGCGCCTCAATCCAAGACCGACGCCGCTCGCGCCGTCGCACTGCATCTCCACGAGGACGACTCCTGGACAACCAGCTACTTCACCAACGGCGACCTCCACCAAAAAGAACGCGTCCTCTTCGGCGCCTGATGCACTTTGCCAAAATGGGCTTGCATACCCGCCGCAAGCCCATATTTCATGCAACATCGTCTAGAATCATAAGTATATGAAGTGTCCATTCTGCGGATACGCCCAGGACCGCGTCGTCGACTCACGCGAAAGCAAAGAGGCTGACTCCATCCGCCGCCGCCGTGAGTGCGAGCAGTGCAACCGCCGCTTCACCACCTACGAGCGCATCGACGAGATTCCCTACATGGTCGTCAAAAAAGACGGCCGTCGCGAACGCTTTGAACGCCAGAAGATTCTCAACGGCCTGCTGCGCGCCTGCGAAAAGCGCCCTGTCTCCGCCGCGCGACTCGAATCAATCGTCGACGCATGCGAATCCTTCCTCATGGACGCGCCCGAACGCGAGCGCTCCACAACCGAGATAGGCGAGCTCATCATGGACCACCTCAAAGACCTCGACACCGTCGCCTACATCCGCTTCGCCTCCGTCTACCTCGACTTCCAGGACATCGCCGAGTTCAAAACCGCGCTTGAGGCGCTCATCGGCCAGCACAGCAAAGGAAAAAAGCAATGACCGCTCCACGCACCCACAAGATCACCCTCATCCCCGGCGATGGCATCGGTCCCGAAGTCACACGCGCAGTAGTTCGCATTCTTGAAGCCACCGGCGTCAAGTTCGAGTGGGAGCGCTTCGCCGCCGGCGCTGAAGCCTTCGAGATCCACGGCGAATACATCCCCGCCGCCCTCTGCGAATCCATCGAGCGCAACCGCATCGCCCTCAAAGGCCCCGTCGGCACGCCCATCGGTGGCGGGTTCAAGAGCATCAACGTTACCCTGCGCAAAAAATTCGACCTCTTCGCCAACTTCCGCCCCATCAAAAACCTTCCCGGCCTCGATACCAAATTCCCTAACCTCGATCTCATCATCGTCCGAGAGAACACCGAGGGCGAGTATGTTGGCATCGAGCACGAAATCATCCCCGGTGTCGTTGAGTCCATCAAGGTCATCACGGAAAAGGGCTCAACGCGTATTGCTAAGTTTGCCTTTGAGTACGCCCGCAAGCACGGCCGCAAGAAGATTCACTCCATCCACAAAGCCAACATCATGAAGCTCTCCGACGGCCTCTTCCTCGAGTGTGCGCGCCGCGTCTCGGAGGGTTTCCCTGAGATCGTCTACGGCGAGCACATCATCGACAACACATGCATGCAGATGGTCATGAACCCCTGGCAGTACGACACACTGTTGCTCGAGAATCTCTACGGCGACATCGTCAGCGATCTCTGCGCAGGATTAGTCGGCGGTCTCGGCCTCGTCCCCGGCGCCAACATCGGACTCGAGTGCGCAATCTTCGAAGCCGTCCACGGCTCTGCGCCCGACATCGCCGGCAAAGATGTGGCCAACCCTACAGCGCTCTTGCAATCAGCCGTTCTGATGCTGCGCCATATTGACGAGCAGGCTGCAGCCGACCGTGTGCAGACCGCAATCGAGACTGTCTATGGCGAGCGCAAGACCCTCACTCGCGACGTAGGCGGCAAAGCCGGCACCACCGAGTTCGCAGACGCCATCATCGCCGCACTGCCCCCGGCATAAATTTTCTCTGTGCTCTATTAATGATAAGGATGCCCCATCCTTGCGCGTTTTCTAGCGCAAGGGTGGGAATCTGAGATCTCACAAATAAAAAATGTCTTTGCGACGAAGGCGCGGTTGGCCCCACCACAGGTGGCTACTCCAGCATCGCCGCCGTCACCGACAACGCCGCAATCGTCGCCGTCTCTGCTCTCAGGATGCGCGGCCCCAAACTCACCGCCGTCCATCCATTCGCATCGAAGAGCGCTTCCTCATCCGGCGCCCATCCACCCTCGGGTCCAATCGCCAGCTCTATCGCCGGCATATCCGCGCCACTCGCCGTCAGTGCAGCATCCAGCGCCGTGCGCAACGTCGTCGTGCGCTCCTGCTCGGCCAACACCAGCCGCGTCGCATGTGCCTCCGCGCGTAACCGCTCCGACAGCGGCACAGGCGCGTGTATCACCGGCTCATCCGACCGCCGCGATTGCTGCGCCGCCTCATGCGCAATGCGCCGCCAGCGCTCCGCACGCTTCTCCGCCGTCAACGCCAGGTGCTTCTCCGTGCGCCGCGCTATCACCGGCGCAATCTCCGCCACACCCAGCTCAACAGCCTTTTCAATCGCCCACTCCATCCGGTCGAATTTGAAAACCGATAGCACCAGCGTGATCGGCAGCGCCGGGTCCGCCTCTATCTCCGCCAGCAGATTGAAGCGCACCTCGGCAGTCGACACGGCGACCACCTCGGCGTGAAAAACCTTGCCGCCAGTCACCACATCCGCTTCCATCCCCGGCTGCCCGCGCAGCACGCGCGCAAAGTGCTCCGCCTGCGCACCTGTGATGGCTGCCGTGGCCTCATCCCATCTCTCTGCTATCCAGCGTCGTCTTGTCATCGCGCTCTCAGCCGGCTGCATTGCTTGTGCGCCGTACTGCTTCCCTCATGGAGTGTAACGCTAATCCAACTTCTATGCCGTGATTGCTTCTCTTCGTACTTAGCTTCCATCATCTGCCACATGTGCCCAAACGCACCACGGGGGACGCTTGAAGCGTCCCCCGTGTGTGTTGGATTGTTGGGAAGTCCGCAGTTACTTCTTTTTCGCGGTCTTCTTTGCGGCCTTCTTCGCCGGCTTCTTTGCTGCCTTCTTAACGGCCTTCTTAGCTGCCTTCTTGGTTGCCATTTTCCTATTCTCCCTTTTCGATGTTTTTACATCGACTGCAGTTGTGAAAACTGCAGATGTTGAATGTATAGAATTTGCAAGAGCCTGTGTCAAGAAAAAAATCAACTTTTTGAAAAATATTTTCTTGACAGTGATTCGCTCCTTGCTGTCCATCTGCGTTCGCAAAATGCATTTTGCGTCGTCGTCGTCATTCTTCACGCGCTTTCATCGCATCCACTGTCGCAATTCGATGCAAGGATTACCGCGCAAACATTGATCGCGCATCGCTCACTTCGCACTGCTGCAATGCGTTGTCAATTGCGACTTCACAAATTTGCCGAGCGTGCCAGCGTCGCGCTGCTTCACTAGATCGTCCAAATACGCCTGTTGATCTTTTGGTTTCGCTCTCAGATCGCAGTACAAAAAAATTGCATTACATGCGTTGCGGCTTTCACCTCAACACTCGATCACGTTCAACGCCAACCCGCCCAGGCTCGTCTCTTTGTAATGGCTCTGCATATCAAGCCCCGTCAGATACATCGTGCGTATCACCTGGTCCAGTGAGACCTTGTGCTCGCCCTCTTCGTTCATTGCAATCCGCGACGCGTTCACAGCCTTCACCGCGCCCATCGCGTTGCGCTCAATGCACGGAATCTGCACCAGACCGCCGATCGGGTCGCACGTCATTCCCAGGTTGTGCTCCATCGCGATCTCCGCCGCATGCTCAACCTGATCGTTGGTTCCGCCCAGCGCCGCCGTCAATCCACCTGCCGCCATCGAACACGCAACGCCCACCTCGCCCTGGCAACCAACCTCCGCGCCGCTTATCGATGCGTTCTCCTTGTACAAAATTCCAATCGCCGCCGACGTCAGCAGAAACTTCACTATCCCCTCTTCGTTCGCATTCGGGATGAAGCGCTCGTAATACTTCAGCACCGCCGGAATCACTCCCGCCGCGCCATTCGTCGGCGCTGTCACAACGCGCCCGCCAGCCGCATTCTCCTCATTCACCGCCATCGCGAATATCGTCAGCCAGTCCAACGCCGCCAGCGGGTCGAACTGCGTCTTCTCGCGCTCGCGCAACTTCTCTGACAAAGTGTGCGCACGCCGCCGCACATTCAATCCACCTGGCAGCGTTCCCTCCGTCGCCATTCCGCGCTTCACACACTCCTGCATCGCGCACCACAGCTCAAGAATTTTCCTGCGCACGTCAGACACAAGCTCTGCCTCGCCCAGCTCACGCCCTTCGCTCTCCGCCGCAGCCCTCAGACGCGCAACCTCATTCGCCAACATCAGCTCGTCGATTGTCAGATGATTCGCCGCCGCACGCTCCAGCAGCTCGCTCGCGCTCAGGAATGGGTGCGGCACTTGAGAAGCAGCTTCCTTCTTCCGTCCCGCCGACTCGCCATCCTCCGCAATAAACCCGCCGCCAACCGAGAAGAATGTCCGCTCGGCAATCTCTTCGCCGCTTGCTTCCATCGCAGTCAGCCGAATCCCATTCGGGTGCACCGTCTTCGCGCCCGGCGGCATCATCTGCTCACGCTTGAAGAGCAGGTCGTCGTTCTCGTTGAACGCAATCTCCCGCTTGCCGCCCAGCAGCAACTTACCGCTCTTGCGGATGCGCTCCACTGTCGGCCCCATCTGCTCCGGCTCAATCGTCGCCGGCTCAAACCCTGAAAGCCCGAGCAGCACCGCGCGGTCCACTGCGTGACCAATACCCGTCAGCGCCAGCGAACCATACAGCTCCACACGCACGCGCTCCACGCATTCCAGCTCACGCCCGAGCTCCGCCACAAACCGGCACGCTGCGCGCATCGGTCCCATCGTGTGCGAGCTCGAGGGGCCCACGCCGATCTTGTAAATCTCAAAGAGGCTAGTCATGGGGAAGAAGTGACCTCGCTCAA
>CAIMNN010000189.1 GCA_903842845.1 uncultured Acidobacteriaceae bacterium
CAGCTACCTTCGATGCGGATAAGGGATTCTTCCTCAACGGCAAGTCCATCAAAATTCAAGGCACCTGCAATCATCAGGACCACGCAGGCGTTGGTGCGGCGTTGCCCGACCGCTTGCAGTACTTCCGCATGGGCGTGCTCAGGGAGATGGGCTCGAACGCCGTGCGCACATCGCACAACATGCCTACACCGGAGTGGGTTGATGCTTGCGACCGCATGGGAATGATGATGATGTGCGAAACGCGGCAGATGAGTTCAAGCGAAGAGGGCCTCGCGCAGCTCGAAGCGATGGTCAAGCGTTACCGCAACTCACCGTCTATCATTCTCTGGTCCATCGGCAATGAAGAAGGTGTGTTGCAGAGTGATGAACCGGAAGTCGGCAAGCACATCGCCGCATCCATGATCCGCCGCATCCGCGAGCTTGACCCGACGCGCGTCGTCTCGGCGGCTGTCAACGGCGACAACAAGCAGGGGATCTCCGAAGCGCTCGACATCATCGGCTTCAACTACCAACTCGAATTACCGGACGGATACCACAAGAGCCATCCGAAGATGGCAGTATACGGTTCTGAGACTGCGAGCGCGATTGCGACTCGCGGCGAATACACGACTGACCCGCTGCGCAACACGCTCAGCGCCTACGATGTGAATGCTGTGCCCTGGGGCGAGAAGGCCGAAGAGTGGTGGAAGTTCTACGGCACGCGCGAGTGGATGGCCGGCGGCTTCGCCTGGACTGGCTTTGACTATCGCGGCGAACCAACGCCCTACGGTTGGCCCTCAATCAGTTCGCAGTTCGGCATCATCGATATGTGCGGCTACCCAAAAGACAGCTTCTACTACTACAAAGCGTGGTGGGGCAAGCAGCCAGTACTGCATCTCTTTCCGCACTGGAACTTAACCGGTCGCGAGGGCGAAGTCATCCCTGTCTGGGTGCACTCAAACTTGGATGAGGTCGAACTCTTTTTGAATGGGCAGTCGCTCGGTGCGCAGAAAGTTCCGCATCTCGGTCACGTGGAGTGGAAGGTCAAGTACGTGCCCGGTGTCATCGAAGCACGCGGCACAAAGGACGGCAAAGTTGTGCTGACCACAAAGCGCGAGACGACTGGCGCGCCCGTTGCTATCCGACTCACGTCCGACCGCACTGAGATCAACGCCGACGGTGAAGACCTCGCACTCATCAAAGTTGAAGCCGTCGATAAAGAGGACCGCGCTGTGCCGACTGCCGTCAATCTGATCAGCTTCAAGATCACCGGCAACGGAAAATTTTTAGGAGTAGGCAACGGCGACCCCAACTGCCCGGAAAGCGACAAGGAACCAAAGCGTTCGCTCTTCAACGGACTCGCACAGTTGATCGTTCAATCGACCGCAAACGTCGGCGAAATTGTAATCGAAGCGGAAACCATTTCTGATAACGGTCAGTGGGGAAAAACCGCGCTGACACCAGCAAAGCTAACGATCAAGACCAAACCGACGAAGGCGCGACAGGCAGTCTAAGCTGCATCCTTATATAAGCTCCACGCCCCAGAGGTCATGCAGGTGGAGTACGCCTTCGACGCGATTATCTGCATCGACGACGACAAGTGATGTAATTTTTCTTTCTTCGAGGATTGCCAGTGCGCGCGCGGCAAGTTCAGTCGCAGCGATCGTTTGCGGCTTGGCGTTCATCGCTTCACCTGCAGTCTTGCTCAGCGCGGCGCCGCCCTCGTGTTCCAGCAAGCGACGCAGGTCGCCATCGCTGATTACACCACAAAGTTTTCCATTCTCCTGAACCGTCGTAACGCCGAGCTTCTTCGAGCTCATCTCGTAAATCACGTCGGTCATGCGTGTTGAAGGTGCAACGACAGGCAGCTCATCGCCCTTGTGCATCAGCTCGCTCACACGCGCCAGCCGCTTGCCCAGTTTGCCGCCTGGGTGCAGCTCGGCAAAATCCTCTGCGCGGAAGCCTTTACGCACACTCACCGCAATCGCCAGCGCATCGCCGAGCGCGAGCATCGCAGTCGTTGAAGCGGTCGGCGCAAGGTTCAGCCCGCATGCTTCGCGCTCCACA
>CAIMNN010000190.1 GCA_903842845.1 uncultured Acidobacteriaceae bacterium
AACGACAAACCGAAGAAAACAGTGGAAGCCATCCGCCATGAGGATGCCTCGCGCAAGAATATTCCGACGGCGGAGTACCAGTCGGTGATGCGGAATGACGAGAAGGCGGCGGTGCGCGTGGCCTATGAACGGCGCAATCGCGATCTCGATCCCCAGTTGGTATGGCGCGGCAAAGATGAGCAGGACTGGTCCGATCTGATAGTACCAGCGCCGCCCCTCTACATCCAGGAGAAGGTGCATCCCAAGGTGCTGATCGACGATCTGCGCCGCCAGTCTGAAAAATCCAACAAGCAGCAGGAAGCGCAGTTCGACCTCTTCGCCGACTTCAACGGCCTGCCGAGCGAAGAGGCGCGCACCGAGTTCTACCAGCACGATGCGCATTGGTCGAATCGCATGATTTTGGGTGACAGCTTACAAGTAATGGCGTCCCTGGCCGAGCGCGAAAGCTTGCGCGGTAAGGTGCAGTGTATCTACTTAGACCCGCCCTACGGTATCAAGTTCAATTCCAATTTTCAGTGGTCCACAACTAGTCGCGATGTCAGGGACGGCAATGTGGAGCACATTACACGCGAGCCGGAACAGGTGAAAGCGTTTCGGGATACATGGCGCGACGGCATTCACTCCTACCTGACTTACCTGCGAGATCGACTAACGGTGGCGCGTGATCTCCTCACCGAATCGGGATCCGTCTTTGTACAGATTGGCGATGAGAACAGACATTTGATTCGTAGCCTTCTGGATGAAGTATTTGGACCAGACAATTTTGTAAGCGAAATTGCATTTCGAACAACGACTGGAAGAGCTGGAAAGTTGCTCGACAACAACTTTGATTTTGCAATTTGGTACGCTAGAGACTTTGATCGCGTTAAGTATCGGCAGCAGTTTGCGGATCGCGACGAACGCGTGTTCGATTATGCTCATGACCAAGCGGGTATCGGAAAAGAGTTCGGCGGTCTTGCTTCCACCATAGAGAAGGGCTTAACACCATACAATCTCGACAACTTTACTTCACAGGGCGAATCAGATGAAGGCAGCAAGCCCCTCGAGTTGTTCGGGCGTTCTGTTAAATGTCCTGCAGGTAGGCACTGGAGAGTAGTTAATGGTCGAGACAGACTCATTAAAGCAAATAGGCTGGAATTGTACGGGACTCAAGTTCGTTGCCGGATCAGTTCGAAAGACCAAGGTGGAACCTCCATCGGAAATGTCTGGACCGATGTGTTAATGGGGAGTTTTGTTCAACAGAAACTCTACGTTGTCCAAACTGCGCAGGCGGTGATTCAGAGATGCTTGCTAATGGTGACAGACCCAGGCGATCTCGTCCTTGACCCAACTTGCGGATCAGGTACGACGGCTTACGTTGCCGAGCAATGGGGCCGCCGTTGGATCACAATTGACACCTCGCGCGTTGCGCTCGCACTGGCTCGTGCTCGCATCATGGGCGCTCGCTATTCCTACTATCTTCTCGCCGATTCCCCAGAAGGCCAGAAGAAGGAAGGCGAAATCACACAGCGCCCACCCTCGAGCGCACCAACACATGGCAGCATCCGGCAGGGCTTCGTCTATGATCGTGTTCCGCACATCACGCTAAAATCCATAGCCAGCAACACCGAAATCGACGTGATCTGGGATGATTACCAAGCACGTCTTGAACCACTGTGTGAGCAAATGAATGCGGCGCTCGGTAAGAAATGCCAAGAGTGGGAGATTCCGCGCGAGGCTGATGAGAAATGGCCCGTTAGGACGGCTGAACTCCACAAACAATGGTGGGAGCAGCGTATCGCCAGACAGAAGGCCATCGACGCCTCCATTGCCGCCAGAGCCGACTTTGAATACCTGTACGACAAACCGTATGAGGACAAGAAGAAGGTGCGCGTTGCCGGGCCATTTACCGTGGAGAGTCTGGCGCCGCATCGAGTGCTGGCCGTCAATGAAGAGGATGAACTGTTTGAGCCCGGCTCGGTGGACGAAGAGGAGATGCGCTCGGCAAGCAACTTTGCCCAGCTGATTCTCGACAATCTGAAGATGAGTGGCGTGCAGCAGGCGCACAAGGAAGACAAGGTCGTCTTCAACTCTCTGACAGCATGGCCGGGCGAGTATATCTGCGCAGAAGGCCGCTACGATGAAGATCTTTCTGATCAGAGTGGTTCGGCGGAGCGTCGGGCTGCCATATTTATCGGTCCAGAATTCGGAACGGTTGCCCGAGAAGATTTGGTTCGCGCTGCCCGAGAGGCCGGAGACGCCGGCTTCGATGTGTTGGTTGCCTGCGCATTCAGCTATGACGCGCATTCGTCGGACTTCCATAAACTGGGCCGCGTCCCGGTGCTCAAGGCGCGCATGAATGCCGACCTGCACATGGCTGCCGACCTGAAGAACACCGGCAAGGGCAACCTCTTTGTGATCTTCGGTGAGCCGGATATTGAAATCCAGAAGGCTGGAACTGGTCAGATCATCGTCAAGGTAAACGGAGTTGATGTTTTCAATCCGAGCACCGGCGAAGTGCGTAGTGATGGCGCTGATGGCATTGCCTGCTGGTTTATCGATACGGACTACAACGAGGAGAGCTTCTTTGTGCGACACGCCTACTTCCTGGGCGCGAGCGATCCGTACAAGTCACTGAAGACGACGTTGAAAGCCGAGATCAATGCCGAGGCGTGGGGTTCACTGTACAGCGATACCTCTCGGCCATTCGACAAGCCGGATTCCGGGCGCATTGCCGTCAAGGTCATCAACCACCTGGGCGACGAGGTCATGAAGGTTTTCAAGGTGAGCTAAAGGACGAGGCGCATGGAATTCAGAATTGCAGATACCTTCACGGATAGCCTGGCACGATTAAGTGGTGAGGAGCAGAAGGCCGCGAAGACTGCGGCCTTCGACCTGCAGTTGAATCCTGCTCATCCAAGCTTGAAGCTGCACAAACTCGACGCGGCAAAGGACCCGAACTTCTGGTCGATTCGCGTGAGCAGTGACATTCGCATCATCGTGCATCGCACGGGCACGAGCCTGCTGCTTTGCTATGTTGGCCACCACGATGACGCCTACAAGTGGGCCGCTCGCCGCAAGCTGGAGACGCATCCGAGGACAGGCGCGGCGCAGCTTGTTGAAGTTGTCGAGCGGATCGAAGAGATCAAGGTTCCGAAGTACGTTGAGGTTGAAGAGCAGGTTCGCAAGCCGCGTGTCTTTCACAATATCTCGGAAGGCACCCTGCTCAACTATGGCGTGCCGCTGGAGTGGATTCCGCAGGTATTGGATGCGACCGAAGACACGCTGCTCGATATTGCAGGCCGCCTGCCCGGTGAGGCTGCCGAGGCACTACTGAATCTGGCAGTAGGAATTCGTCCGCCAGTGCCAGCGCATGTGCCAGAGGGAACCGATCCTTTCGAACATCCAGACGCTATGCGGCGTTTCCGTGTCATGAAGAACACGGAAGAGCTGGCGCTGGCGCTCGACTATCCGTGGGAGCGCTGGGCGGTGTTTTTGCATCCAGCTCAACGGAAACTTGTAAAGAAGGACTTCACCGGTCCAGCGCGTGTATCGGGTTCAGCTGGAACCGGAAAGACCATCGTGGCGATACACAGAGCCGCACATTTGGCCAGAACGCACCGCGAATCCCGCTTGCTGCTGACGACATTTTCGGAGCCACTGGCAAATGCGCTCTACGGCAAATTGCGACTTCTGCTGCACAATGAACCTCGATTGGCCGAGCAGATCGAGGTGCATTCTATGGATGCAATCGCGAAGCGTCTTTACGAAATGAATTTGGGCAAGCTGCAGTTCGCGTCGTCATCGGCGATCGATACGCTGATCTCGGCTCACGCAAAAAAGATAGGAGGACACACATTCTCAGATCGCTTTTTGCGGGCAGAGTGGGAACAGGTCGTTGATGCCTGGCAACTGGAAAGCTGGGAGGCCTATCGGGATGTTTTGCGGCTAGGTAGAAAGACTCGCCTGAAGGAGCCACAAAGAAAACTTCTGTGGGAGATCCTGACGGGAGTTCGCGAGGATTTGAAAAAGCGATCGCTCATCACAACATACGGTATGTTTGGAGCCCTCGCAAATTTTTACGCAAATGGTGCCGCTTCTCCATTCGACTATGCTGTCGTGGATGAGGCACAGGACATCAGCGTCGCTCAGTTGCGATTCCTGGCGGCTATAGGCGATGACAGGCCAAATGCCCTTTTCTTTGCCGGTGACCTCGGCCAGAGAATATTCCAACAACCGTTTTCATGGAAGGCCGTTGGTGTAGACCTGCGTGGCCGGTCCACGACACTCAAGATCAATTACAGAACATCTCACCAGATTCGTTTGCAATCCGACCGCCTGCTTGGACCTGGAATCTCGGACGTGGACGGCAACACTGAGGAGCGCAAAGGAACAGTCTCGCTCTTCAATGGCCCGCAACCTACGATTCACGTCTTTGACTCTCAGAAAGATGAGATTGCAGCGGTCAGTTCATGGCTTCGCGGTTTGCAGGAGCGAGGGATTACGGCGAGAGAAATTGCGTTGTTTGTTCGCACTGACAAACAAATGTCCAGACCAATGGAAGCGGTTAGGGCAGCAGGCATGAATGCTGAGGTTTTGGATAACCGAGTTCTCCTTGCGGAAGACAAAGTGGCAATCAGCACCATGCACCTTGCGAAGGGACTGGAATTCCGTGCTGTTGCCGTCATGGCTTGTGATGATGAAGTAATTCCGCTTCAAGAAAGAATCGATCAGGTTTCTGATGATTCGGAGTTGGAAGACGTTTATAACACGGAGCGGCATCTTCTCTACGTGGCTTGTACACGGGCAAGGGACCAACTCCTGGTTACAGCGACCGGTCCGGCCTCTGAATTCCTTGACGATTTGTCATAGAGTGAGCTGCACCTTGGCCTCTTTCAAATGTCCCCAAAAG
>CAIMNN010000191.1 GCA_903842845.1 uncultured Acidobacteriaceae bacterium
GGCACGAGCGTTTCTGTGTTCACTGACCCGGTGAAGGGATTGGCGGAGGCGTTGCAGTATCCGCCGGACCTGGTGCTGCTTGATATGCGCATGCCGGGGATGAGCGGTGAAGAGGTTTTTTCGCGGTTGCATGAGGCGAATCCACAGGTGCCGATTGTTTTTCTGACGGCGTTTGGCTCGGTTGAGAGTGCTGTACTGGCGATGCGCAACGGGGCTTTTGATTATCTTCAGAAGCCGTTCAAGCGTGAGGACCTTGTGCTGGTTGCGAAGCGGGCGTTGGCGCTTTCAGCGTTGGAGAAGCAGGTTGAAGTGCTGACCGAGCGCTTGGAGTCGCTTGGGGAGGCGGATGCGGCGCAGTCTCACAGCGCACTGATGCGCGAGCAGATGGAAAAATGCAGGCGCGCTGCGGCAACCGATGCGACGGTGATGATCCTGGGTGAGAGCGGAACGGGCAAGGAAGTGACAGCGCGGTTTTTGCATCAGAACAGTTTGCGCAGGAGCGGCCCGTTTGTTGCGGTTGAGTGCAGCGCGATGCCGGGTAGTTTGATCGAAAGCGAGCTGTTCGGTTACGAGCGGGGCGCGTTCACGGGCGCTGTGAAGACGAAGAAGGGCTTGATAGAAGCGGCTGACGGGGGGACTCTTTTTCTGGATGAGATAGGCGACCTGGGCGTGGAGTTGCAGTCGAGGCTCTTTAGATTTGTAGAAGAGCGTGAGTTGCGGAGGCTTGGCGGGCTGACGCCGGTCAAGGTGGATTGCCGCATTCTGTGCGCGACGAACCAGGACCTGCCGGCGAAGATAAAAGCGGGGACGTTCCGCGAGGAGCTTTATTATCGACTCGGTGTTGTGACGGTGAAGTTGCCGCCGCTGCGCGAGCGGCCTGAAGATATTGCGCACCTGGCGAAGTTTTTTTTGGAGAAGTTCGCACGCAAGTATGGCAAGAGCATGCAGGGCACGCGTGAGTTTTATGAGACGCTGGTGATGCAACGCTGGCCGGGCAACGTGCGGCAGTTGAAGAACGCGATGGAGCGGCTGGTGGCGTTGCACTCCGGCGGCGAGGTGAAGCCAGCGGATCTTTTTGATGATCTGATCGAGAATGACCCGAACATCACGACTGCGAATCAGCTTTCGTTTTTGCCGTGGAAGGAAGCGCGTGAGCAATATCTCTCGAAGTTTGAAGACTCGTATGCGCGTGCATTGCTGGACCGGTGCGAGGGGAATGTCAGTGCGGCGGCGCGTGAGGCGGGAGTGGACCGCAAGACTTTTTATGCGCTGCTCAAGAATGACAAATGCGTAATAAATGGGGAAGGGATTCAATAGATGTAGATTTATCTGCGGAAAAAACCCCACAGGTTTATTGGACGGAACCGGCTAAATTACTGAATTGCATACAGGGCTAGTTTGGCCTTATAAGTGCTTAATAAAGTGCAGGAGTGATCACAATGAAACCCTGCTCTTTTTGGATCAAGGCATGTCTGCTCACAGTCACAGCCGTCCTCTTTATGCCCACCTCGGGCAAAGCCATCCCTGCCTTCGCCCGCAAGTACGGCGTTAAGTGCTATACCTGCCACACAGTGCCACCGGCGCTGAACAAGAATGGATATATGTTCAAGCGGTTGGGTTACCGCATGCCCCCGGATGAGATGGACGGCACCAAACCCGCGCCGAAGATAACGGAGCTCGACAAGAACAACAGGTTCGACATCACGAATGTTGTTGCATTGCTTCTGAACGGCAGCTTTACTTACGATTCGACAAAGGCGGATGCGGGCAACGTGACCTCGGCTTCGCCGTCGACTTCATGCGCGTCCGGTACAGCGCAGACGTCGACCTGCAACAGCTTCAATCTGGATGAGGCTGCGTTATTTTTGGCGGGCACGGTGCCGAATACCGGCTTCTCGTATTTTGCCCATTATGAGATGTACCAGGGCGGCAGCAATGGTCTTGAGCAGGGATTCGGCGTATACACCGGCGGCCGCGCCAACAGCAGCTACTTTGTGAAGGTCGGCGAGATCCACATGCAGGAGGGTGAGGGAACGCGCGCTGCGATGTTCTATAACCTCTTCCCGGACCCGGCGCCGACATTGACCGATGGATCGCCAATTAACTTCTCGCTTGACCAGCATCCGGTGGGTGTTGATTTCGGCTACACGTGGGCGGGCAACTACTTCAAGAATGTTTTTGCCATCAGTGGCAAGGTGACCAACGGATTGAATGCCGATGGCAGCGAGATTCTGGATACTTCGACGAAGGACTCGAAGGATTTCTGGGTCGATGCCGATTATTGGTTTGGCCCCGATGGCGGCGTGACGGCGATGATGTATCGCGGCACGAAAGACCAGGCTACAGGCGATGGCCTTGGCACTTACAGCGCTAACATCAATCGTGTGGGCGTCTTTGGGAACTATCTGTTCAAGGACAAGTTTGATGTTCTGGGCGGCTACATGCACTCGTCCGATGATTGGAAGGCGACACCAACGAGTACTATCGCCCAGTACACGTCGAATGCGTTCCGCGGTGAGGCGGATTATTACGTGAAGCAGGGCACGGTGATCATGGCGCGTTACGATCGCATCACCAAGACCATTCCGACCAACCCGACGATGCATACGCAGGCTTGGGCTATCGGCGCAGAGCGCGGATTGACCGAGACCGGCAACGTGGTTCTGCGCGCCAACTATCGCCAGCAGCACGACGGCGACCCGGTTGCGTTGACTGGAACAACAGACAAGCTGTTCAAGGTTGACATCCGCTATATGTGGTAAGTCGAAACCATCAACTTCAAGAATCAGGACCAAGGAGAAAAATTCATGCGCAAGTCGTTACTCGCACTCGCAATCGGCTGTATCGCCCTTCCCTTTGGATTGGCGGCACAGAGCAACGTCAACCTTCCCCAGGACAAGGGGCCGAACTCGGTCAACGTTTCGGCGTATCCGGCGGACCAGCAGAAGAACTACAAGGTGTTCGTGGACAAGTGTGCGAAGTGCCACACCATCGCGCGTCCCATCAACACGTCGATGACCAAGGACGAGTGGTCGCGTTATGTGAAGCGGATGATGCACAAGCCGAACTCAGGTATCAGCGACACGCAGGGCAAGGCGATCTTTGAGTTCCTCGCCTATGACCAGGAACAGCGCAAGGACAAGAATCCGAAGGCCTTCTTCAAAGCATTGAGCGATGAAGAGATCGAGAAGCTGAAGGCCGGCGGCAACTAGTTGTACGAACGGGTCTGCGTGCGCGGCTTCCTTTGCTCCGCACGCGGGCCAGCCTCCTTTTTAAACCTCCGCCCGGTCAACACTGACAACACAGAGGCCCGATGCGCTACCAGATAAAAATTCCCGACCAGGAGTATTTCGACAAGAATATTCCCTGTCGCACCGCCTGCCCGATCCACACTGAGTGCGGGCGCTATGTGCAGTCCATCGGCATCTCGCGCGATGAAGAGGCGTATCTACTGGCCCGCGCGCCCAATCCTTTTGCTTATGTACTTGGCCGCATCTGCGCGCACCCGTGTGAGGACAACTGCCGGCGCGGCAAGATTGACGAGCCGATTGCGATCTGTGCACTGAAGCGTTATGCGACTGACCGGCACAATCTTGGCCTGGGCCACGACCCGGAGCGCCGCAAGCAGGGCGCACCCGCGAAGCGCGGAAAAAAGATCGCAGTAGTCGGCGCAGGTGTTTGCGGACTGACATGCGCACATGACCTTGCGTTGCTCGGTTATGACGTAGAGGTCTTTGAGTCGGCGCCGGTGCCCGGCGGCATGCTATATCTCGGCATTCCGCAGTTCCGTTTGCCGCGCGAAATTATCAAGATGGAAGTCGACAACATTCTTGCGCTCGGTGTGAAGTTGCACACACGCGTGACGATAGGCCGCGACATTGCCTTTGCCGAACTGCGCAAGAACTTCGATTCCGTCATGCTGTCGACGGGCCTGAACAAGGGCCGTGACCTGAATATTCCCGGGGCGCACTTTGCCGGCGTTTACAACGGTATTGATTTTCTTATCAACGTGAACCTGGGCATGGAGATCAAGCTGGGCAAGCGCGTTGCAGTGGTCGGTGGTGGCAACGTGGCTATCGACGTGGCGCGTGCGGCTGTGCGTTTGATGCATGACCCGTTCGAGGAATCGCCAGAGAACGACGAGAAGAGCCTTCAGCCCGCGCTTGATGCTGCGCGTATGGCGATGCGCTCCGGCGCTGAAGAAGTGCACATGGTCAGCCTTGAATCGCGCGCGCAGATGCCGGCGTGGAAGGGCGAGGTGGAAGAGGCGGAGCACGAAGGAATTTTTGTGGACAACAGTTGGGGTCCGAAGGAAGTTGTCGGCGAGAACGGTGTTGTAACCGGCCTGAAAGTGCGCAAGTGTATTTCGGTGTTTGACGAGAATGGCCGCTTCAATCCAGCGTTCAGCGATGAAGAGAAAATCATTCCGTGCGACAGCGTCATTCTGGCGATCGGCCAGCAGGCTGACCTTTCGTTCCTGAACAAGGAAGATGGAGTCGATGTCACGCCGCGCGGAATTCTGAAGATCAATGAGGACCTGTCAACTTCAGCGCCGGGAGTTTTTGCCGGCGGCGACGTTGCGTTTGGTCCGCGCATTTTGGTCGAAGCGGTAGCAAACGGACATCGTGCGGCGCGTTCCATTCATGTGCATCTCAGCGGCAAGACGAGTAAATCGGTGTTGAGCCGCTTCAAGATATTTCCGGATTGGAAGATGCCGGAAGGCTACTTGTCGATTCTGCGGCAGAAGATGCCGGTGCTGGCGAGCAATCGCCGCATTGGAATTGCCGAAGTGGAGCTGGGCTTTGACGAGGAGCAGGGCCGCGCAGAGGGAACGCGCTGTCTGAAGTGCCAGGTCAA
>CAIMNN010000192.1 GCA_903842845.1 uncultured Acidobacteriaceae bacterium
ACACGCTTTGCGTGAACGCGCTTAAGCGCTGGGGTACGGCGGCGCAGCATAAGAAGTGGTTCCCACGTCTCGCGGCGGATACGGTTTGCAGTTACGCGCTGAGCGAGGCCAACTCGGGGTCAGATGCGTTTGCGCTTGAAACGCGCTATGAGAAGACAGCGACCGGTTACCGGCTGAACGGACGCAAGCTTTGGATATCGAACGCGAAAGAGGCTGGACTCTTCATCGTCTTCGCGACCAGCGATCCGGCGAAGGGGTACAAGGGCATCAGCGCGTTTTTGGTTGAAGGCTCGGCGGCGGGCTTCGTAGTCGGTCGCAAGGAAGAGAAGCTCGGCATTCGGTCATCGAGCACGTGCGAGCTGGTGCTCGACAACTGCGATGTGCCAGCGGAGAACCTGCTTGGCGACGAGGGCAAGGGCTACAAGATTGCGATTGAGACGTTAAACGAAGGGCGCATCGGCATCGGCGCGCAACTGCTGGGTCTGGCTGAGGGCGCGTGGGCGCACGCTGCGAAATATTCTAAGGAGCGCAAGCAGTTCGGAAAAGCAATCGCCGAGTTCCAGGCCGTACAGTTCACGCTCGCCGAGATGGCCACGGAGATTGAAGCGGCGCGGTTGATGGTCTACAACGCGGCACGGTTGAAGGACGCGGGGCGGCCTTATGTTCTTGAGGCCGCGATGTGCAAGTATTTTGTTTCGCATGTGGCCGAGCGCGTGGCCAGCCTGGCGGTTGAGGTCTTCGGCGGCAACGGCTTTGTGCGCGATTACCCGGTGGAGAAGTTTTACCGCGACGCAAAGATAGGCAAGATCTACGAGGGCACGTCGAATATGCAACTGGCGACGATCGCGCGGCAGGTGCTTAACCTTGGCAAAGGCTAATCAACTATCCGCACCGACGCCGCAATTTTCGCAATGTGCTCTGGTCGTGTGCGGCAGCAGCCGCCGACTATCTGCGCGCCGGCGTTGAACCAGCGTTGCGCGCTTTCGCCGAAACCCGTAGCGTCGCCTGCGCCGGTCTTGATTCGTTTTTCCTTGTCCCAGCTTTCGCTGGTCCAAGTGCGCTTCTCCGTATCCCAGCCTTCGCCGGAGTTCGGGTAGACGACGACCGGCTTTGAGGTTGAGGACTTAATCTCTCGAATCAGGCTTTCAATGTGCGCCGGGTGGGTGCAGTTGACGCCGACGGCGACGCACTGCGGAATCTCCGCAGCCAGCTCGGCGCATTGGGCGATGCGCTCACCGTGCGCGACTTCGGTTCCGCTTTTACAGGTAAAGCTCAGCCAGCAACTCAGGTTTGGCCATTCGGCGATTGCATGCGAGATTGCCTCAGCCTCTTCAAGCGAGGGCAGCGTCTCAAAGGCGAGCAAGTCGGGTGCGGATTCTTCCTCGGCGGCGGCCAGCACCTCAATGCGTTCGCGATGGAAGCGGACCAGCTCGTCAAATGGCTTGCCGTATTTTCCCGTGTACTCCGCGCCGTTGTGCAGCGCCGCGCCGTAGGGGCCGAGCGATGCGGCCACCAGCACGCGCCGCGTTTCGCCGCTGGTGATGCGCCACTCCTCGACGGCCTGGCGGGCAAGCTCAACAGCTTTGAGCAGCGCGCGGTCGGCCTGCTCGGGCTTGAGGCCGTATTCAACGTAACCCATGCGCGAGACCTGGTAGCTCGCCGTCAAAATGCAATCTGCGCCGGCTTCGAGGTATGCGCGGTGCACGGCGATGACCTTCTCCGGCTCGTCTTCGAGCACGTGCGCCGACCACAGCGGTCCGCCGATCTTCGCGCCCAGGTATTCAAGCTCCGAGGCGAAGCCGCCGTCGAGCACATGGAGATTCTCTAAAATTGACATTGAGCCAAGCCTCACAGATATAGTACGCCGAGCTGAACCGATAGAGTACGCCGGAGGGGCGCTGGCATGCCGGGCCGCGACCGCTATTCAGGGATTTTTCTGCTACACTGAATGGAGCGCGCTCCGCGGCCCAACGTGTTTTATTTGCGTTATCAGGCAAGGCCAATCAGCGGATGAGCGCTTCCACAACATGTGTCGGGGAGTGGCTCAGCCTGGTAGAGCACCTGCTTCGGGAGCAGGGGGTCGGAGGTTCGAATCCTCTCTCCCCGACCAGTTTTTCCAAGATTGATTTACTTTTTTACTTCCCACAGACATCTGTCAAACTGTTATCTATCAATCCCACCCTTCGCAGAGTGCGCGAAGGATGGGGCAACCGCATCTTGAGAGAGCTAAGGATGGGCCACCCGCCCGCAATTGGTGGAGTAGAAGCAATAGCAGGAACTGGCATTTGGGGTTATGGAGCTTTAGTCTGTCCCCTTACCCAGTAGAATTTAGTCAATGTGAGAAGGAATGAGGATAATGAAATGAGTTTTAAAGTGTCAAAACCAAAGGCACTATCCAAATGGAATATTTCATGGTGGGTTACGTCACCTCGAATTGTATCGTCTACAATGACTAAAATCT
>CAIMNN010000193.1 GCA_903842845.1 uncultured Acidobacteriaceae bacterium
GAGGTCATGCGCGGCATCCGCCAGATGCTGCATGATGTGGACGTCGACCGCATACTTCAGATAGAAGAGCCTAAACAGTAGACCGAAAGGCCTCTAGCGTCTGGCGACGGAGTTGTTTAGATGGGAAACATTCGGCGCGCTGCTTGTTGAACTGCGCACAACCAGACGCGGATAGACGGTGATAGCCGCCGGATAGGGTTGCGGCATCTCGTCGCGCAGTACGGTGAGTAGCGTCGTCGCCGCGGCCTGCCCCATCGCACGAAGCGGCTGGTGGATTGTCGTCAGCGGGGGGTTCGTTGTCGACGCGATCAACACATCGTCAAAGCCGACCACCGATACATCTTCCGGCACGCGCAGTCCTTTTTCGCGCAGTGCAAGAATAGCGCCGATAGCAGAGACGTCGTTGAAGGCGAAGACCGCTGTAAATGGATGGCCGGTCGCGAGCAGTGTGCGCGTCACCTCCATGCCGGGCACTGGTCCCGGATCAGGGCCGGACATCTGCCCGATAAGGTACGGATTGATTGTGATTCCAAGCTTGCGCGCCTCCTGCTCAATGGCCTGCCAGCGCTGATGCGTATCCGAGCTGAACTCCTGGCCTTTGATGAATGCGATGTTCGTATGCCCGAGCTCCAACAAATGTGAGAGCGCCATATGCGCGGCCTGCGCGTGGTCCAGTTCAATATTGATGACGCCCGGCCGCCGCGCGTGACCTGATACTGCGACCTGTGGAACAGGCAGGTCGTCTTCGATATGTGTATCGACCGAGATGATGCCTTCCACTGAGCGGGAGAGCATCAGACGCGGAAAGGTCTTGAGCAGATCAGCGCGATGACGGTGACTGACCACAAAATAAAAGAAACCATCCTTGAGCAGCTCATCCTCAATGCCGCTCAACACAGCGGTCGAATAACCTTCGCTTATCTCCGGCACAATCACGCCGATGGTGTATGTCCGTTGCTGACGCAAACTGCGCGCCACCGAATTTGCAAAGTACCCGTGCTCGGCTGCGGCCTGCAACACGCGCTCCTGCGTCTCCTCCGCAATGCGGTGCGCCGCCGCGTTTCCGTTGATAATGCGCGAGACGGTCGACTGAGAGAGATTGAGCAGCGCTGCAAGCTCTTTTAATGAGATCGGTTTGTGGGTCCGTCTTGTCATGATTGCGTCCTGTTCAAACTTGATTAGCGAAGCCGACAGCCTGCATTGCCTGCGCGCATTCGGGGTTCTGCATAAATGTGTTCCAGATCAATCCGGTCAACTGATTCTCGATCATCAGCGCCGAGATGCCCTGGTCAATGCCGAGAACCTGCGGGCAATACCAGTTGGCCGTGGGATGAAATGCGTCAAAGAATCCGTATCGCCCCCACGCCGCCGAGCCTTTGTAGTTGGCATACATCGCTTGAAGCACATGCAGGCATTGGTTCGGAAGAAACGGCATGGCGCCCATGGGCGCGCAGGGCACAACGCTTCCATCAATGGGGCCGAACGCCGGCGGACCGCCCCAAACTTCGTAGCCGTTGATCGAATCAGACGCCGTAATGCCCCAGTAATCCAGGTTGTAGTAAGGATTGTTCTGGTTCGGGTAGGCAAGGCAGAAAGTGATATGCGCCTGCGTTGCGGCGATGGAGTTGGTGAAGTAGTTCGTATAGGCATCGGCCTTCTTGCGGAAGTCGAACCACGCATGTGAGTACTGATGCACGAAGGGCGGATCGTCATTGTTGCTGATGTAGCTGTAGCCCTCGTAGTTCAGCACCGGGCGCGCAAAATTGTTCCAATGCGAAGCCGCAATCGGATACGTCGGCGAACCGATGGCGAGTAGATAAAGCATCATCAGCTCGCAGTATGTGTCGTAGCGATACGAAGTGAAGCCGGGATTGGCATCGCCTGCCGGGTACCATGCCATGGCAAAGGTGCTGCCGCCGTTCAACATCCACGGCCAGTTGACGCGCTGGTAAAGCTGCGTTGCAAGCGAGGTTACCGTCGGGTCGTTGAAGTAGGCTCGTGCCATCAGCACGCCGCACATCAGTATCGCCGTGTCAATCGCCGAGACCTCAACGCCCGAGAGCGGCAGCCCGGTGTTGATGTCGTTGAAGTGATAGAAAAAACCGTTCTGGTTCGGCATTCCATTCAGGTGAAAATTGAGCGTCGCCTGCACGCGTGCGAGGATGTCGGCATGGCTCTGGTAACCGCGTTTGTCTGCGATGCACAATGCGCCGAGGCCGAAGCCCGTGGCAGCGATGCTCGTTTGATTCGTCATAGTGTCGAGCGCGCCGGTCGAGAAATTCTCCGCGTGGTCCAGCACCTGGCCGTTCGTTGGGCTCGCCTGCTCCCAAAAATACAGACAGGCCTTTTGCAACAGCGACTCGAGAAATGTTGTGTCGGATGCGCTTGGGTTCCACGTCCCCACAGGCAGACTTGGCGGCCAGTTTGGATTTCCTCCACCGCCTCCACCACCGCCGCTGGGTGAACCACCGCCGCAACCGGAGAACAACGCAGCTCCCGCAGCACCTGCCAGCGTGCCCAGCATTTGACGCCGATTCAATCGTGCTCTAAGCGGGTTGTATCTGCGCAGTCGATTCATTTCCTAATCCTTGTGGAAGCCGGCGAGCTCAAACGCCTTCGTGCTCTCGGGATTCTTCATGAAGGTCTCCCACACAAAACCTGAACGCAAATTCTCGGCCATGACGATCGAGATGCCCTGGTCGAGACCCAACACATCGCCGTCGTACCAGTTGTCGTGTACGTTGAAGGCATCAACAAATCCGTAACGTCCCCACGCCTGCTTGCCATACTTCGCACGCAGCGACTTCAACATGTGAAGGCAGTCCGCCGGCAGGAATGCCAGCGAGCCAGCGGCAGCATTCGGAACGACCGAGCCATCGATCGGCCCCTGCTTTGGCGGACCGCCCCACGCCGTATATCCATCTTTGTAATCAGAAGCGCTGATGCCCCAGTAATCCTCGCTGTACCACTTCGGCATGGAGAGGCAGAACGCCTTGTGCGCCTTTGTCGCCGTCACCGAGTTCTCAAAATAATTCGCATAGCGGTCGTGCTTGCCGCGGAAGTCATACCACGCCTGTGAAAACTGATGCGTGAAGAGCGGGTCGTTGCCGCTGATGTAGTTGAAGCCCTTGTAGTGAATCTCCGGCCGCTTCCACGCGTTCCATGTCTCGGGCGCAACAGGGTGCGTTGGCGAGCCTATCGCCAACAGGTAGATCATCATCAGTTCGCAGTAGTGCTCCCAGCGCGATGCCAGGAAGCCGCTCTCCGGGTGCCAGCCCATTGAGAAAGTCTTGCCGCCGTTGAGCATCCACGGCCAATCGACGCGCTCGTAGATCTGCGTGGCGAGTGATTTTATCTTCGCGTCGTTGAAGTACGCACGCGCAGTAAGCACGCCACACAACAGCAGGGAAGTGTCGATGGACGAAAGCTCCACATCGCGCCAACGCGCGCCGCTCTCAATGTCACTGAAGTGGTAGTAGAAGCCGTGCACATTCGGAAATTGATTCAAGTGCCAATCGAGCGTCGTCCCTACTCGCTCCACAACCTGCTCGTGCGGCAAGTAGCCGTACTTGTCGGCGATGCAGAGCGCCGTGAGCCCGTAGCCGGTGGCGGCGATGCTCGCCATTCGTCGCGAATCGCGCGCGCCGTTGAGGTCATTGCGTGCGCGATCCAGCACCTGACCGGTCTTCTCGCTCGCCTGCTCCCAGAAAAACAGACAGCCCGCGCGGATCAGCTCATCGACAAACGCCGCGTTTTCGCCCTCCAGCTTGAAGGGCTTCTCCGACGTTGCAGCCATTTCGCTGGACGATAAACAAAAGGCACCCGCCGCCGCTGAGACCCAGATCATACGACGACGGGTGATGGGGGAATGAATGACCTCGTTCACTTTCATCATGGCGTCCTACCTTCCCCTCATTTCGATAACGGCTAATCCATTCACCGGCAGCTCAACTTCGAGCTCGCCGTTCTTCAACTGCGTCACCTCAGGCGC
>CAIMNN010000194.1 GCA_903842845.1 uncultured Acidobacteriaceae bacterium
CTCATCGTGCAGAAACTGCTGCTCCGGCGCGGGTATCGACGCAGGCATCTTCTTCAACGGCAGCGCAAACGGCGACTCTTCCGGTTTCTGCGCCGCAATCTCCTGCACCTGCACCAGAATTTTTTCTATCAACAGCTTCGGCAGCACGCGCCCATCCTCCACGCCGATGCTCATGTTCGTCATGATCTGGTCAAACGCCGTGGGCGCAGCCTTCATGCGCGCAATCCAATCCGTGTAATCCTTCTCCGTCTTGAAGGTCAAAGCCTGTTGCAGTTGCGGCAGGTCCACATGCAGCCCGCTCATCTGGTTCAGCGGAAACTCCCACTCCTTGAACCGCGCCGCCTCCAGGTCATCGGCCAACTGCCGTATCAACATATCGCGGCTCAACTGCTCCTGCGCACTCAGCCCCGCAGGGTCTATCGCGCCAAGTTGAAGCAGAGTATCCTCCTCGCGCGCCTGCCACTCGTTGAAGGCCTTCACCGAATAATCATGCAGTTGGTCGTTGAACCGCATATCGCCTATCGACGACGCAAACTCCGGGTTATAGCGCAGATTCTGATACCAGTAATCTTTGTAAATTGCTTCTATCGCCTTGCGCCGTTCTTCAAGCGTCACCGGAGCGGCCGGTGTCGCGCTCAGCTCGAGCTTCGTGCTCTGCGCACGCGCCGACAAACCCGGCATCGCCATCAAAACCATCAGCAACAAACAATTTTTCCCAGACAATCTATACATGCCCAAAACCTCCAACTGCCACGCAGTCACAATTCTGAGTCTAAAGGAATCAGCCCGTTACTTCAGCTCTTCCTGCCGCTCCAGTATCTCTTCGCGTATCTGTAGCCAAAAACTGATTGGAATCTTCAGGAACGCCTCCACCACCGCCGGGTCAAACTGCGTTCTCGCACACCGCTCTATCTCGCGCCGCGCAAACTCAAATGAATTCGCCCTGCGGTACGGCCTGTCTGACGTTATCGCGTCCAGCGTATCCGCTACCGTAAATATCCGCGCGCCCAGGTGTATCTCCTCGCCCTTCAACCCCCGCGGATAACCGCTCCCGTCAAATCGCTCCTGGTGCGCGTGCACTATCTCCGCCGCCTCCGACAAAAACGGTATCTTCCGGATAATCTTGTACCCTCGCTCGCAATGCGTCTGCATCGTCGACACTTCGCTCGATGTCAGCGGCCCGCTCTTCAGCAGGATCGCGTCCGGCACAGCCATCTTCCCTATGTCGTGCAGATACGCACCGCGCGCTATCACCTGCAACTCCGTCTCCGGCAACCCCATCGACCGCGCCAGCGCCATCGTGTACGCCGTAACCCGCTTGCTGTGCCCCTCTGTCTCTGAATCCTTCATGTCCAGCGAATTGCCCAGCGCCTCCAGCGTCAGGTCCTGCACATGTTCCAGCTCGCTCACCGCGTTGTTCAGCAGCTCCATCCGCGGGTCGTCCACAACCTGCTTCAGCTCCATCATCACGGCCTGCTTCTCCGCATCACCATCCGCCGCTCTGCCTGTCGCCTCTTCTATCGCCGCTTGCAATTGCGCCGCCTTCACCGGCTTCAACAGAAAATCCACCGCTCCCAGCTTCATCACCGCCACGGCCATCCGTGCGTCGTTCTTGCTGCTAACAGCTATCACCGGCATGCGCGGAAAACCCGCCCGCACCGTCTTGATCAGCTCAAGCCCGGCGCTCCCTTCACACTCAGCTACAAAAACCTCGTACCCGCCCGCCATCAACGCATTCAGAGCGTCTTCCGCTCTGCTCACCACATCGCATTTGAATTTCCCATCGCCCAGACTCCGCCCGTACCACCTTTGTTGTGTGCGCTCTTCGTCAAGCACAAGTACGTGGGTCACGGCCATCTCGCTTGTCGTTTTGGGGTTCATGGGGATGTAGCAGAATTCTAGTCCACGAAATCAATATCTTGCGCAAATTATTTAGGCTCGCATCGTACGCACCACTCTTCCACAGCTCAAAGTTTGTTATTTTAGCCACAGGAGCTTTTCCGCACTCCCGCCGATGAGGAAGACGTGACACACTCGCAACACGAGTCAAAACACAACACACCACATCCCCGTCTCCATCTGCATTCGGCATTTTCAAGCGTCCACCTCCCTGACCCACGCGACCTCATCGTCTACCTGCCCCCTGACTACGACACCAACCCCGACCGCCGCTACCCCGTCCTCTACATGCAGGACGGCCAAAACCTCTTCGACCCACGCACCTCTTTCGTCCCCGGCCGCACCTGGCAAATGC
>CAIMNN010000195.1 GCA_903842845.1 uncultured Acidobacteriaceae bacterium
GGTTTCTTCGCCTGTTGCGGCTTTGTGGTTCTGCTGCTTGCCCTATTTAAAAGCATACTTTTGATCGGGAGCTGACCCAACTCCAGATCAGAACCACCACCAGGGTCTTGATGCATTAAAAAAAATTAAACCGCTCTAGATAGTGTCGTCACGAGATGGCGAGCCAGAGGGTGATGCAGCGGATTTGCACGAGAGCGAGGAAGGATGAGACCTTCTTGGCGTAGCGCGTGGCGATTCCTCGCCAGCGCTTGAGGTGCAGGAAGGCGTTCTCAACCAGATGGCGTAATTTGTAGAGGTATTTGTCGTATTCGCGCTGAACCTTGCGATGTTTCCGCGGCGGGATCACCGGCTCCATGCCTTGCTCTTTGGCTTGCGCAACGATGGCATCGCTATCGTAGCCGCGATCAGCCAGCAAATGCTCGGCTTCTATGCCTGCAATGAGGCTGCAAGCTTGCGTGCAATCAGCAACGGTGCCTTCTGTAATAATAACTCGGAGCGGCATACCATGTGCATCCACGGCCAGATGTATCTTGGTGTTGAGCCCCCTTTTGTACGCCTCATCGCCTCGTTGCCACCCCGGGCTCCGGCGGCGTGGGGATGAACCTTGGCGTGGGTGGCGTCGATAATGAGCCATTCGTAATCAGGGGCGTCAATGAGGCGCTCCAATAGCCCCTCCCAGACGCCCTTGTCGCGCCACCGGCAAAAACGCCGATGGGTGTTTTTCCAATCGCCGTAGTCGGGCGGCAGGTCGCGCCATGGCGCTCCGGTGCGTAAAATCCACAGGACGGCGTTAATGAAAAGGCGGTTGTCTTTGGCTACGCCGCCCCAAATGCCCTTTCGTCCAGGCAGATGCGCTTCCAAGAGTTTCCAGGCTTCATCGCTGAGGTCGTGGCGTCGATGGGCGGGTGCATCATGAGGTTGTTGCGTGGTTTCTTGTCTTTTTAGGCATTTCCAACACTCTTGTCAATCTCGTGACGACACTATCTAGGCGGATTGCGCCGAAAGCTGTTCTCCTTGAGAATGTTCCGGGTTTTGCTTCCTCAAAATTCTCGGCATACAGACAGGAATTGCTCAAATCTCTCCACAGCCTTGGGTTTGAGGCAGGATATAAAGTCCTGCAGGCGGCAAACTATGGCGTATCTCAACTCCGACCAAGGTTTGTCCTCGTGGCTTTGAGAAAAGAATATGCCAGCTATTTTCGGTGGCCGGAACATTGCTCTGCACCACCTACTGTAGGTGAACTTCTCTATGATCTCATGGTCGAACGAGGTTGGCCGGGTGCAGATTCATGGCGGTCGAGAGCGAATGGAATCGCACCAACGCTTGTTGGAGGCTCAAAAAAGCATGGAGGCCCTGACCTAGGCCCAACACGAGCCAAAGCGCAATGGCGTGAACTCGGAGTTGATGGACTTGGTATTGCTGATCTGCCACCTGAGCCTATATTCCCAATCGATGGAAATCCCCGACTTACCACCAGAATGGCAGCACGGATACAAGGGTTTCCCGACTCGTGGGTATTCCATGGAAAAAAGACAGCATCTTACCGACAAATAGGCAATGCTTTTCCTCCGCCCGTTGCCCGAGCTGTAGGGAAGTCAATAGTCGCCGCCCTTCGTCGATTGAATCAGAAACCCACTGCCGAACTTTTTTCCACTGTTTTGATCGCGGAACCGACAGGAGACTACAAGATAACCAAGAAGGAATAGCTATGAAAACTGATGTGTTGGCTTTTTTTGGAGAGGAACGTAAAAGGTTTCACTCGGCTTTAATCAAGACGCTTCTCACAACCAGTTCCGACGGAACGGCGTCAAACGCTGATAAATGCAATGCATGCAGCGTAGCGCTCGCTGGGGGAATTTTGAAACGCATTGGCGAGGAAACGTTTGCCGTCCGCCTTGCGGGGCAAACATCAGGAAACCGGTTTGAAGCTATTTGTGCTGATTTCTTAAAAGAGACTTTCGGACGATTGAACCACCTACGCCCCGGCAACTGGAGCATCAAGTGTGTGGCCAACCGAAATCGAGCGGAGATCGCCCGGTATGCGCAATATGCCCACATTGTGGCTCTTGAGAAAGCGGCAAAAACGATCCCGCGTTGGCTGCCGCTTTGGGGAATGACTACACCATCACGCCGGA
>CAIMNN010000196.1 GCA_903842845.1 uncultured Acidobacteriaceae bacterium
CGCGCCAGTCGCAGCTCGCGCAGCAGCTTACCGGTCAGCTGGCCCTTAGCCTCAGCCTGAGCCTCGCCGCTGCCGCCCAGCAGCCCTTCACTGTGCAGCTTGGCCAGTATCGCCGGCGCGTTCAACCCTTGTGAGCGCCGCAGATACACCGCCCGGCAAAGCAGTTCCACGTCCGCCTGGTCATAAAGCCGGTGCGAGCCCTCTTTCGTCGCCTCGCGCCGAAGCCCCAGACGCTCCCATGCGCGGATCATGGACGCGGATATTCCCAACTGCCGTGCCACAGCGCCGATACGCAGTGGCTTGGCCACTTTCACACTCTTTTGTGTAGCTTCTGTTCCCTTTGCCTTCTTTAGCCCAGTTGCCATTGGCCCTCGCACCGTGCGTTCGTGACTTCGCGCTTTGTTCTTGACAAACTTTTCAATCCTCTTGAACATAAATTAACTCTCCGGGTTTATAGCAAGTTTTTTCTTGCCGACTCAGTTACCATTTTTCAAATGGCGATACAAAGTAACTTCTTCTAGACATTGAGGTGTTCCCCTGAGCAGCGAACTCAAACCCGCCGTCAGCCCAAAACTCGAGAAGGTGCTCGGTCGCCGCGACCTCATCCTGCTCTTCGTCGTCGCCGTCGCCAACCTCAACATCGTCCCGGCCATCGCCGCCGCCGGCCCCATCACCTTCTGGCTCTGGCTCATCGCTCTAAGTTGTTACTTTTGGCCGCAGGGTGTCGCCGTCACCGAGCTTTCGGCCGTCTGGCCGGGTGAGGGCGGCATCTACCTCTGGACCAAAAACAACTTCGGCGACGGCCACGCCTTCATCGCCGGATGGTCTTACTGGCTGGCGAACGTCGTCTACCTGCCGACGGTTTTGCTCTCGGCAATCGGCGCAGGCGTCTTCATCTTTGGGCCTGACGCACACATCTTCAAATTCAAAATTCAATCGCTCGCTGACAACCCCTGGTTCACCGCCACGGCTGCAATCTTCCTGCTGCTGATTCTCTTAATCATGAACATCCTCGGCGAATCCGTCGGCAAGTGGATAACCAACCTCGGCGGCTTCGGAACCTTCATTGGCGCGGCGGCCATCTGCATCCTCGCCGCTCTGCTGCTCAAGGGCAACGGCAGCGCGGTGCACCTCGCGCAGTTCGTCCCCCGCGTCACGGACTGGCGCGTCGTGGCAACCTTCGGCACCGTCTGCTACAGCCTGCAAGGCCTCGACCTCGCCTCCATCATGGGCGACGAGATCAAGGAGCCGCGCAAAATTCTCCCCGGCGCAATCCTTTGGGGCGGCGTCCTCTCCGGCGCCATCTACGTCGGCGCAACCATGTCCATGCTCGTCGCGCTGCCGCAGGACCAGATCGGCGTGCTTACCGGCGTCATGCAGTCCATCAGCACCATGTCGGCCCGCGTCAACATCGGTTGGATAGTCGCGCCGTTCGCCATCTTCATGTTCTTCGCCATCTTCGGCACCGCCTCGGCCTGGTTCGGCGGAACCGCGCGCCTGCCCTTCGTCGCCGGCATTGACCGCTACCTGCCCCCCGCGCTCGGGCGTCTGCACCCGCGCTTTCATACTCCCTATGTCGCGCTCATCGTCTTTGCAGTTCTCTCCGCGCTGCTCATCCTGCTCGGCAACCTCGGAGCAACCGTCTCGCAGGCGTTTTTGACACTGCTTGCCATCGGAGTCGTCCTTCAACTCATTCCCAACGTCTACATGTTCGCGTCGCTGTTGCGATTTACTTTGCGCCGCAACGAGCGGGGCGCGCGCCGCATCTACAACCTCGCCAACGGAGCCATCGGGTTGGTGACCTGCTGCCTAGGTATCGTCCTCGCCTTCATCCCCACTGACCTGACGGGGAGCATCTGGGTCTACGAGCTAAAACTCATCTCCGTAACCGCCGGAACACTCATCATTGCAGTGGTCATTTACGCGGTTGCTAAAAGCAAAAAGAATGTTGTTACGTAGTGGATTTGAAAGGGCACGACTTTAGTGGTGCC
>CAIMNN010000197.1 GCA_903842845.1 uncultured Acidobacteriaceae bacterium
CCGTACTTGTTGATTATGTCCTGCAAATCCTTCGGCACCGACGAGCTGCCGTGCATCACAAGGTGCGTCTTCGGCAGTTGCTTGTGGATCGCTATCAGCACATCCATCTTCAGCACTGAGCCATCCGGCTTCTTCGTAAACTTGTATGCGCCGTGGCTCGTGCCAATCGCAATCGCCAACGCGTCCACGCCCGTGCGCTCGGCAAACTCAACCGCCTGGTCCGGGTCCGTGATGTGGTCAAGCCCCGAGCCGCCTGCGCCGTGGCCGTCTTCAACACCGCCCAGCACGCCAATCTCGCCTTCTACCGTGATGCCGCGCTCGTGCGCATAATCCACCACGCGACGCGTCACTTCAACGTTCTCTTCAAATGTCGATGGCGTCTTGCCGTCGTCCTTCAAGCTGCCGTCCATCATCACTGAGGTAAAGCCCAGCTCGATCGCGCTCTTGCAGGTCTCAAAGCTGTTGCCGTGGTCCTGGTGCATCGCTATCGGAATCTCCGGGTACAGCTCGGCCGCCGCAAGCATCAGGTGGTAGAGGTAGCGGTCCTGCGCAAACTGACGCGCGCCGCGGCTCGCCTGGATGATGACCGGCGAATTGGTTTCCTTGGCGGCTTCCATGATCGCCTGGATCTGTTCCATGTCGTTCACGTTGAAGGCGCCGACGCCATAACCGCCCTTGGCTGCTTCGTCCAGCAATTGGCGCATTGATACGAGTGGCATAATTCTCTCCTTTTTCCGCGCTGCCCGGCCTGACCGGAGTGCGCACCATAAGTAGAATAGCAGAGATTGACAAGGGAAAAATCTGTTTTTTGCGCGAGTAAATTTCATCCACTGAATCAAAAGGGCTTGCAGTGTAGCGCATCCAGTCGCTGCCTCAATACGTCGCCCTTCCGCCGCTGATGTCAAACACCGCGCCCGTCGTAAACGAATTCTCCTCGCTCACCAGCCACGCCACCATCGAGCTCACCTCATCCACTTCCAAAAATCGCCCGCGCGGAATTTTGGCCAGCATGTAGTCGATGTGCTCCTGGCTCATCTGGTCGAAGATGCGCGTCCGCGCCGCCGCCGGAGTAATGCAGTTCACCGCAATGTTCAGGTTCGCCGTCTCCTTGCCCAGCGACTTCGTCAGCGCAATCACTCCCGCCTTCGACGCGCTGTACGCCGACGCGTTCGGGTTGCCCTCCTTGCCCGCAATCGACGCCACGTTCACAATCCGCCCATACTTCTTCTCCACCATGTGCGGCACCACCGCACGGCAGCAGTTGTACACGCCAATTAAATTGATCTCCACCACCTTCAACCACTCCTCGTGCGGATACTCCCATAGTTTGTGATTCGGTCCCGCAATCCCCGCATTCGCCACCAATATATCGATGCCGCCGCGCAGCTCGTTCACCGCCGCCGCCGCCTCCACAATCGCCGCCGCGACCGTCACGTCCACCGCATGCGTCGAAACAGATGCCGGATACGCCAGCCTGTTCTTCGCCGCCGCCAACTCCTCCGCGTCTCTGTCCCACAGCGCAATCGTCGCCCCCGAAGCAAGCAGGCGACTGGCAACAGCAAATCCAATCCCTTGCGCTGCGCCTGTAACAATCGCGTGCCGCCCCGTCAAATTAATCTCATTCTTCTGCATCGCAACACTCCCTTAGCAAACCCGCAGCTTGTTCACAGTCTCTTCCACCAGTTCCACGCCCAACCCCGGCGTATCAGGCATCGTCAGCATCCCATCCTCAAACACAAAATCCTGCCGCGTCAAAACATCGCGCAGCGCCGTGTTCGTCTGCGCAACATACTCGCATATCAGCGCATTGGGTATCGCGTTCAGCCAGTGCAGCGCCGCCGCAACGTTAATGTAAGTCGTAAAGCCGTGGTTCGCCACAGGCAGCCCGCGGTCCCATGCGAGCGACGCAATCTTCATCGCCTCGGTAAATCCTCCGCACCGCGCCAGATCCACCTGCACAATGTCTATCTTGCCCTTGTCCATCAGCTCCAGATAGCTCAACCGCGAGCTTTCTTCTTCACCCGCGGCAATCCGGACCTCCGTCGCCTCGCACAATCTGCGATAGCCCTCGTAGTTATCCGGATGCAGCGGCTCCTCGAGCCAGAAAATGTTGTACTCGCTGAACTGCCGCGCCCGCTGTATCGCCGTCTTCGCGTCGTACACCAGCCCCGCGTCTATCATCAGGTCGCAATCGTCGCCCAGCCCCTCACGCGCCGCACTCACCAGCGCAATGTCCTTCTTCTCGCTCTCGCCCAGCGGTTGCCAGCCGAACTTCACCGCATTAAATCCAAGGTCACGGAAGCGCATCCCCAACTCGCGCGTCTTCTCCGGTGTCGGCCCAAACAAGTTGCTCGCATAGCAACGTATCTTCTTGTGAAACCCGCCGCCCAGCAGCTTCCACACCGGCATCCCCAGCGCCTTGCCCTTGATGTCCCACAGCGCCATGTCGATCCCACTCATCGCATGGATCGCAATCCCGCGCCGCCCCGAGTAAATATTCGCCTCGTACATCTTGTACCAAAGCCGCTCTATCTCGAACGGGTCCTCGCCTACGATCAGCGCGCCCAACCCCGACGTAATCGTGTGCGAGAACGGCCCATCGATCGCACCCTTCGCCGCCAGCGGGCTCGAGTCAACCTCACCAATCCCCGTTATCCCCGCGTCCGTGCTGATGCGCACGATCAACACATCCTGCCCGCTGTCGCACTGTTCCTTGACCTCGGGCAGACGCAGGTAAAGCGCTTCGACCTTGGTTATCTTCATTTGCTGGCTCCCCGTGTTCATTATTAAGGATGCGGGGGCAACTCGGACGCGTAGAATGCTCGCAGGCTTTTGCTTTATTGTTCTTTTCTTTGTTCAAGCCGCCAACGGGCGAGCCAAGGCGCGCGCAGGATTCCCCAAGCTGCTAGCCTTCCTATTGAAAGGCTACGACGATGAGACTGGTTCGATTTGATTTGCCCGGTGCGGAAAAACCCGGTGTGATGAACGCGGCAGGCGACCGCCTCGACCTCTCCGCCCACTTCGCCGACTGGAACCGCGAGTTCTTCCGCTCGAACGGCCTCGCCAAACTCGCCGAAGTTCTCGCCGCAAAGGAAAGTTACTTGCCTCGCGTTTCGAGCTCACTCCGCTGGGCCGCCCCCGTAGCCCGTCCCGGCAAGGTCGTCTGCATCGGTCTCAACTACGCCGACCACGCCCGCGAGTCCGGCGCCGACATCCCCAAAGAACCCATCGTCTTCCTCAAAGGCACCAATACGGTCGTCGGCCCATACGACGAGGTCGAGATTCCGCGCAACAGCGAGAAGACCGATTGGGAGGTCGAACTCGGCGTCATCCTCGGCAGTGACGCACGCTATCTAAATTCCGAAGCAGAAGCCGAAGCGGCCATCGCTGGCTACGCAGTCTCCCACGACGTCTCCGAGCGTGCCTTCCAACTCGAACGCGGCGGCCAATGGACCAAAGGCAAAAGCTGCGACACCTTCAATCCGCTCGGCCCCTGGCTCGCCACCCGCGACGAGATCCCCGACCCGCTCAAACTCGAAATGCGCCTCAGCGTCAATGGCATCCAGCGGCAAAAGGGAACCACCGCGACGATGATCTTCAACCCGAGATTTCTGGTGCACTATCTGTCGCAGTTCATGACCCTCGAAGCCGGCGATGTAATCACCACCGGAACGCCGCCGGGCGTCGGCCTCGGTATGAAGCCGCCGACTTATCTGAAGGTTGGCGATGTGGTGGAGTTGTCAGTAGACGGACTGGGCGCGCAGAAGCAGAGCTTCATCGCCGCTCGTTAATAGAAAAAACTACCAGCCGAGCGTGCTGCGCAGAACAGGCTCAAAATCATCGGCCATCTGCCGGTGCTCGGCGCCAGTCGGATGCGCATCACACGCGTAGCCAACATAATGTTTCGACGCAACATAATGGACCATCGGGTCGTGCGCACCCTCCGCAGCCTGCTTCACCATCTTCGCCAGCAGCGGGTCCGTCACTATTGCGCCTTCGGTCACAATTATCTGCGCCTTCGGGTATGCAGTTCTCAGATGCGCCAAAAACTTCACATACTCGCCGACCCAGCCCGCTTCATCCAGCGGCTTCGTCTTCTCCAAATTAAAATCATTCGTCCCAACCGAAATAAAGATCGCATCCGGCTGCCAACTTACCGCGTTCCATGCAACGCGCTCCTTCGGTTCATCCATCGGCAGCGCAAGGTCCGCGATCTGCGGCACGGTCAGAACATTATCCGCCGCCGTCAGCCCACGATAATCCCGCACCAGTCCGCGCCCTCCGTAACAAACCAGTTGCGTCTCCGCATCCAGCCTGCGCCCCAGTTGCATTCCGTACGAGTGGTATGCATCATAGCGCGGACGAATCATCTCCCATCGCCCTGATGAAAAGTCCCTCTCCGGCTCCTTGCAGTTGGCATTGCCATTGACGCCTTCACCACAAGTGACCGAGTCGCCGATGAACAACAGATGCCGTGCGGATCTACTCGGCGGTGCAAGCAACTCGGTATTGTCGATGAGCTCAACGCCTTCAAATATCAATACGCCACGCCATGTTTCATTTTGTTTCCACAGCTCAAGCACATGATCTGCATCAGCGGGCTCAAGATTGACCACATAACGGTTAAGCTCATGGCCACCCAATAAAATATCCTTCAAATAATTCGAATCATGATCAAGTGATTCGTAAACAGTGTTGCCATCCGTACCCGAAAAATGTAGCACCACACCTTTGCCGTGAAACCGCAGCCGGATGCCTGTGCCGGGATAAGCAAGTCGAATCTTGCCGGATTCTTTTATCTCTTCATAACGCCCGATGATCTGAATACGCGGGTCGTTGGCCGGAATAAATCTGCTTTTCTCTGTCTCTGCTTGTTGCGCACTCAGCCACGGAACGAATGCGACCACCTGCGTTGCAATCAACAGAGCCGCAGCTAAATACCTTCTACTCATGCGAACTCTCCAAATTTATACGCACAGCACCTTTCGCTGCGCCGCAAATATCTCCTTCAACCCCACATCGGCAAGGTCAATCAGCGAATTCAGCTGTGCGCGCGAGTACGAACCCTTCTCCGCCGTCGCCTGCGTCTCTATCAACCCGCCATCCTCGGTCATCACTACATTCATATCCACCTCGGCCTGCGAGTCCTCTTCATAACACAGGTCCAGCAACTCCGCGCCGCCCACAATCCCCACGCTCGTCGCCGCCACCAGTTGCTTCATCGGCGACTGCTTCAGCGTCCCCGCCTTCACCAGCGCATTGAGCGCAATCGCCAGCGCCACAGCCGCGCCGGTGATCGCAGCCGTCCGCGTCCCCCCATCGGCCTGTATCACGTCGCAATCCAGAATGATCGTCCGCTCGCCCAGCTCCTTCATATCAACAACCGAACGCAAACTCCGCCCTATCAGCCGCTGTATCTCATGCGTCCGCCCGCCGATCTTCCCGCGTTCGCTCTCACGCGGGCTGCGCGTAACGGTCGAGCGGGGCAGCATCGAGTACTCCGCTGTCACCCACCCGCGCCCCGAGTTCCTCAGCCAACCCGGCACCGTGGGCTCAATCGTAGCGTTGGTCAGCACGCGCGTATTGCCAAAAGCCACCAGCACCGAGCCCTCGGCGGTCGAAACATACCCCGGCGTCAGCGTTAAAGTGCGCAGTTGATTCGGCTCACGGCCGCCCGGACGAAAGATTTTTTCTTGATTGCTCATAGTGCGATTGTAGGCGATGCGAGGCGAACTGGCGCACTGCGGGAATACTCTCAAAGCTTTCCCAACTCCGGAGCGAACGCCAATTCGGGAATCATTCGAAGAACCAGACCTATCTTATACACAGGCAACGAGATGCATGTATCGTAGCCGCATGTATTTTCCCGCAATGGGAAAAAGCGGTGATTCTTCGGCTGTGCCAAAATAAACCGTTTTCAGCACAAACCTTTTCCTAATCAGGACTTTACCCAGCCCGTTCAACTTTGGCACGCCGCTTGCTCTATAAAGCACAGTCGAGCCCATTTGAGGAGCCGGTTGGGCGACTCAATGGAGACGCAAAGACAACGAATTCCAGTGAGTCGCAAAGAGAAAGCAATCGCCGGAGGAGAAAGAAATGCAACAAGCAATCGAAACCACACTCAGCGTAGCGCCATTGCCATTTCAGTTTGCAACCTTAGATAGCGGTCAGCGGCCGCAAACCGAGAGTGCCGAAAACCTGGCCGCGCTCGGCCACGACGCCCGCAACATGGTCACGGCCCTCGGCATCTACTGCGAGATTCTGGAGCGGCCCGGCGTTCTTGCGCACTCCTCGCGCCATCTCGCCGACGAGCTCAAGCTCATCACCGGCGCCAGCCGCAAGCTTGTCGAACAGATCAACAGGCTCAGCAGAACCCAGCCTGCGCAGAACGTCGTCGCGCCGCGGCAATCCTTTAAGGAAGCGCAAAACATCTCCGACTCCACGCCCATTCAGAACCTCGCCCGCGAACTGCGCGCCAATCAAAATCTCCTCGCTGCCCTCGCCGGGCCCGCCATCCAGCTCCGCCTGCGCACCACGGGCGGCGAAGCGCCGGTCCGTCTCCGCACCGAGGAGCTGACCCGCATCCTCGTCAATCTCGTCCGCAACGCCGCTGAAGCGATGCCCGAAGGCGGCGAGCTCAATATCTCACTCTGCGAATTGACCTCACTCCATCTTGGCGCAAATGCAAACACCGTTCTCCTGACCATCTCCGACTCCGGCCCCGGCATCTCCGAAGACCTGCGCGAAGCCGTCTTCACCGCTGGCTTCACCGGTCACGCCGAGGCCGACCCCGACACCAACTGGCAGGGTCAGCACCGCGGACTCGGCCTCGCCATCACACGCGCCATCATCGAATCAGCCGGCGGCAGCATTCTTGCCGCTGACTCCGATGCCGGCGCCCGCTTCGAGATACGGTTGCCCGTGGGCTCGTAACTACCTTTTAGACAACAACTCAAGTAACGTGCGAAAGAAAGTAGAGGGGAATAGAATGCTCGAAACAGTTCAGAACCGTGAAGCGATGGCACATACTGCGCCACTCACCGAACCCGCCCTGCGCCTGCACCTGGTCGTCATCGAC
>CAIMNN010000198.1 GCA_903842845.1 uncultured Acidobacteriaceae bacterium
AACCGATATGCTCCACAACGGAGAAAACGGATTTGCATTCCATGCATGAAAGAGAAAAAAGATATTGCCAGACAAGAAAACAAACCAGGAAAACTGAGCGATGCTGGCATCGTGATGATAGAGGCTCCAGAGAACGCCGAGGAGGATGCCTAAAAAGTAGAGCGGCCAGATGCGCAGAATGCGGCGGATATAGAAGTTGCGAATATTTATCTTTGCGAAATGCTCTTTTTCTTCGAGCAGCAGGCTGGTGATGAGGTACGCGCTGAGCATAAAAAATAGCGGCAGCCCACAGGCACAGGCAAGAGCGAAGGAATTTATCAAATGCCAGATACCCGGTTGCAAAAAGGCTTGAAGAATGTGATTTGATACCGGCACAGGATTCTGTGGCAGGGTGTGATGCAAATATACCAAGAGGTACGCGCAGAAACGCACGGCATCAAGCTCAGGCCGATAGCTGCGGAGGTTCTCGTGCGGCGAGCTCATGTAGCTCCAAGTTTACTAAGAGGAAGCCTGCGTTTTTTGAAATACTCGCTTCAGTGGTTCAATAAATATCCCGCTATTCAATGAGGTTCACTTCTGCGCGTTATACGCCTTCATCATTGTTCTGATCTGTTTGTCCACCAAAAGCTTCCGTACTGACTTCCGCAACGCCCCAATCGCCTCCTCTGAGGTCACATCGACGCGGTCCGACTTGATCCTCTGCGCCATCTCCTCAAGGCTTCCCTCCTTCGGCACCAGCGCATACACCACGTCGCACTCCATCGCCTCCGCCACCTTCCGCAAATGCTTCACCTGGATCGACGCCCTTATCTCTGACTTCTCCAGCCGGTAGACGCTCCGCGCTTCATACCCCAGCCTCTCGGCCAGCTCCACCTCCCGCAACCCCAGCGCCTCGCGCAGCGTGCGTATCCAGCTCTTCACCTCGCTCGCCTCTTTTCGCCCCAGCCGGAACCCCAACAAAACCTCCTCCAGCCGCTTCCGCTCCATTGCGCGCTCATTTTCGTGTATTCCTGCTCTTTTTCGCATATATGCTCCTCGTGCATTTTTACGCGTAACCCACACCATCAAAATGAAATACGCTCCCTTTATTCTGCTCAATCACCACTTATAAATCTGCAATATCCAGCCCATTTTTTGACCAAATGCCAGCATCCGCGCATCGACCTTCTGAGCGCGCCCATTCAACGTCCGCGTACCGGTTATTCGTCGCTGTCTATATATACAAAGAACGCGGCCTTAGCCGCGTTCTTTCTGTTCTGATTCCTGATCTCTGTTTTACGGCTTGAGGGCCTCAAGCGCCGCCGCGAACTCCGGCAGGAAAATGGTCTGCGCGCGGTCGGGGCCGGTGGAGACCATGCCGATCTTTGCGCCCGACTCGCGCTCCTGGAAGCGGAGATACTCTTTGGCGGCAGCGGGGAGCGAGTCGTAATCCTTGATGCCGTCGGTCGGGGTTTGCCAGCCCTTGAGCCTGGTGTACTTGGGGACGATCTTGTTGATGCCGCTGATGTCAGCGGGAATTTCGTCGGTCAGCTTGCCGTCGATCTCATAAGCGATGCAGACGGGAATTTCGGCGAGGTGGTCGAGAACGTCGAGCTTGGTGACGACGAGCCATTCGGCGCTGTTGATCTGGTTGGAGTAGCGGAGGAGCGGAATGTCGAGCCATCCGCAACGGCGCTTGCGGCCGGTGACTGCACCAAATTCGTTGCCGCGGCGGCCGATCTCTTCGCCGACTTCGTCTTTGATCTCGGTGGGGAACGGGCCTTCGCCAACTCGAGTGACGTAAGCCTTGGTGACTGCGATGACGGTTCCGATGTTGAGCGGGCCGACGCCAGTTCCCGTTGACGCGCCGCCGGCGGTTGCCGACGAGGAGGTCACATACGGATAGGTGCCGTGGTCGATGTCGAGGAGAGTTCCCTGCGCGCCTTCAAACATCACGCTGCCGCCGGAGTGGAGAATGCCGTTGAGCATGCGCCCGGTGTCAGTGACGTAGGGGCGCAGTTTTTCAGCGGCTTCGGCGTACTGGTCGAAGATCTGGTTGGCGTCGAGGGGGTCGGTGCCGAAGAGCGCGTGCACGATGGTGTTCTTCTGCTGGCATGCTGCCTCGATGTGGGTCTTGAGCAGCGAGGTGTTCAGCAGGTCAACGACGCGCAGGCCGCCGCGGGACATTTTGTCCTCGTAAGCGGGGCCAATGCCGCGCGATGTGGTGCCTATCTTTTTACGGCCGGGTGCGGACTCGCTGGCGAGCTCGATCATACGGTGGTAAGGCAGGATGACCTGGGCGCGGTTGGAAACGAAGAGATTGCCGTCAAGCGCGACGCCGTGCGATTGGACGCGAGTGGCTTCGTTGAGGAAAGCGATGGGGTCCAGCACGACACCGTTGCCGATGACGCCTTTGCAGCCCTTGCGCAGAACGCCGCAGGGGATGAGTTGGAGAATGAACTTTTCGCCGGAGATGATGACGGTATGGCCGGCGTTGTGGCCGCCGGCATAGCGCGCAACAGCCGAAAAATGGTCGCTGAGCACATCGACAATTTTGCCCTTACCTTCGTCGCCCCACTGGGCACCCAACACAACAGCTGACTTGGCTCGCATGGATTTATCCGTTCTTGAGGGGGCGTGGTCTGACACCGCGCTGGGCGCGAGTAGTTCCCCTTTAGATGATAAACCTTTTTTGAGTGGTGATGAGCGGCTGGGGCGGGTTAGCTGACGCGGTTCTCGCTGCGGCGGATCTTTTCAGATTGGCGGAGATTGAGGGCGAGGAGCATGCCGACGTGGAGGCGCTCACGACAGACACGGCAGCGGACGGGAAATTGGAAGAGGAGCAGACGACCGATATCCCCGCCGCGGAAGCGCGAGGTGCGCAGATGATTTGAACCACATTGAGGACAATGCATAAGGGCCCCGTGACTAGCCACTACAGATATTGACGCAACTGAGGGTAGATACGTCACTCAATATTCACGCTAACACAGATACGACGAAAAAAGTTGTGCGGTATGACACGCCGGGTGAGGTGACGAAAGGGCATGATTTGAGCACATCAATATGATTCGCTTAAACTAAATAAATGGAAGAGTTCAGCCGCATACAACGCCTGCCCGCTTATGTATTCAACATCACTGGTGAGATGAAGATGGCCGCGCGCCGACGCGGCGAGGATATTATCGACTTCGGCATGGGGAACCCGGACGGGGCGACGCCGAAGCATAGTGTCGACAAGCTGGTTGAGGCGGCGGGTAAGCCGGTGACGCATAGGTACTCGGTGTCGAAGGGGATACCGCGGCTGAGGCGGGCGATTTGCAACTGGTACAAGACGCGTTACAACGTGGAGCTGGACCCGGAGACTGAGGCGATTGTGACAATCGGGTCGAAGGAAGGGATTGCGCATTTGTGCCTGGCAATCCTGGACCAGAACGACACGGTGATAGTGCCGAACCCTAGCTACCCTATCCATATATATGGGCCGGTAATCGCGGGGTCGAATATTGTGAGCATTCCGATCCACGACCATGACGAGTTTTTGAAGCGCGTGGAGGACTTGATTCCGCGGATGACGCCGCGGCCGAAGGCGCTGATAGTGAACTTCCCTTCGAACCCGACGACGGAGTGCGTGGAGCTGCCGTTTTTGGCGCGGCTGGTGGAGATGGCGCGCGAGTACAAGTTTTATCTGATCCATGACCTGGCTTACGCGGACCTGGCGTTTGACGGGTACAAGCCGCCGAGCGTGATGGAGGTTCCGGGGGCGAAGGATGTAGCAGTGGAGTTCTTCACCTTGTCAAAGAGCTACAACATGCCGGGTTGGCGCGTGGGCTTTATGGTGGGGAACAAAAAGCTGGTTGGCGCGCTGGCGCGGTTGAAGAGCTACTTTGATTACGGGACGTTTACGCCGATACAGGTGGCGTCGATTGCGGCGCTTGAAGGGCCGCAGGAGTGCGTTGCTGAGATATGCGAGATCTACCGGAAGCGGCGCGATGTGCTGATTGATGGGTTGAACAAGATCGGCTGGCATGTGCCGAGCCCGAAGGCGACGATGTTTGTTTGGGCGGAGATTCCGGAGCAGTACAAGCATCTGGGGTCGCTGGAGTTTTCAAAACTGTTGCTGACGGAGGCGAAGGTTGCGGTGAGCCCGGGGATTGGGTTTGGCGAGTATGGTGACGGGCACGTTCGCTTCGCGCTGATAGAGAACGAAGAGCGGACGCGGCAGGCGCTGCGGGGGATGAAGGCGATGTTTGCGAAGTAGCGGGGATAGCGGTGCTAGCGAAGTTAGCGGAGTTAGCAACCGGTGAGCGGAAATTTTTGAATCCCTCGTGCCAACGGTGCGCATATGGAGTATGCGAAGAATTTGGGGGGTAGTGGAGATGTGGGCCA
>CAIMNN010000199.1 GCA_903842845.1 uncultured Acidobacteriaceae bacterium
AAGCTGCGCAATCAACTGGTCCACATACGCCTTCGTCACTGCCTGCACCGCTTGAGCCGCCGGCATCACCTGCGCCTGCACACTCGCCAGTGCCGCTGATGGCGCAGCCGGAACAACCCAATATTCCGTGCTCACCGTACCGTCGCTCATGTGCAACACCGCCGTGTAGTACAAACCCGCAGGCGTCGCGCCCAGGTTAGGCGCAAGGTTCACACTCAGGAATCCATCGGACCCGATGTTCACCGTCAAATTACCGGCCGCTACGGCCTGGTTGTTCGCCGTCGTAAACGCGGGCCAACTCAACAGCATGGTCCCCGAGCCCGGCTGTCCGTTCGCCAGGTACACAGTTCCTTGCACCGTTGTCGTCGTCACTCCCTGCGAGTGCACCGGCTTCGCCAGCATCAGCACAATCACAACGCAGGCAGCAACCGCCCCGCCCATACGCAACCAATTCCATGTGAACTTCATCCGCGTTTCCGTCCTTTACGCAAAAAGGCCCGCAGGCGATTTCAATCACCCACAGGCCCATCTCTTTTTTCCTCCGTACCTACTCGGAGTCTTCAGTTGTTCCCGCCGCGCTGCCTTGCCATTCCTTTTCTTTGCCCAATTCCACAGCGCGACTTGGCAGTTTTTGCTTCGTTGTTTTCTTCCGTGTGGCCAAGTCAAGTAGAAACTTGGTACTCGACGCATTGCCCTCTTTTGCTTTTCTCACCAAACCTCGGGCAATTGCATTGCTGCTCTTGACCAGTTCCTTGCTCGCCTCATCGGTCAGTACTTCAACTCCATCCCGACCCTCCGCCACAACCTTCTTCTTCCGTGGTGCCCTCTTCCTTACCACCTCTGGCATTCAGCCAACCTTCCCGCGCCACTTCCTTCGCGGTACTTCCACCAGTCGCCGTCAACGCATCGGTTCCCACCCTCTGCCCTGAGCCCGCGAGAGTGGCCCGATTAGTTTTCCCTCTTCTCTTCACTTTTCCGTCATGTGCACCAAGCTTACAGAAATACAGCGCAATTCAACGCACTCGCCCCCCGCACTCGAAATAACTTGTTATCAATCGTTTAGTGAATTCATTCACGCTCTGTACTTTGACATGCGTCCTCAAGTCCGCAGCCCGTGACCATTCTTGCTCCAATTTCACTCCCGCGCTGCCAACACCCGCCCTGCTCGTCTAAGATAATCCGGTGAATCATTCACCCACTCTCATCGTTCATGGCGGGGCATGGGCCATCCCACCCGAAGCCGAAGCCGATCACGAAGCCGGTGTCCGCCGCGCCCTCGAAGCAGGCGCCGCTGTTCTCACCAATGGCGGCAGCGCCGTCGACGCCGTCGAAGCCGCCGTCGTCATCCTCGAGGACGACCCCACATTCGACGCAGGTCGCGGCAGCTTCCTCACATCTGATGGCACCGTTCAACTTGACGCGCTCCTCATGGACGGCGGACGTATGAAAGCCGGCGGCGTCGCTTGCGTCGAGCGCCTCCGCAACCCCATCCGCGCCGCGCGCCTCGTCCTCGAAAAAAGCCCGCACGTCTACTTCGTCGGAACCGGCGCTGAAGAGTTCGCGCGCAAAAACGGCATGGCCCTCATCGACAACTCCGAGCTCGTGCTCGACCGCGAACGCACGCGACTCGCACAGGCAAAAACCCGCGAAGCTGCCGGCCTGGCCGACAACACATTCAGCGGTGAAGATGTTCTTTTGCCCAACCACCTCCGCGACGACAAAAGCCCTGAGACGGCTCACCCCGACGCAACAGAAGTCCCGTCCAGTCTGCGTAAGGCAGTTGAAAAAACTTTTCGTTTTGACTCGCATGACACCGTCGGCGCCGTGGCGCTCGACGCCGCGGGCAACCTCGCCGCCGCCACTTCCACCGGCGGCACGCTGAACAAAACCCCGGGCCGCGTGGGCGATTCGTCCTTAATCGGTTGTGGCTGCTACGCCGACAATCTCTCCGCCGCCGTCTCGCTCACCGGATGGGGCGAGCCTATCATGAAACTCGTCCTCGGCAAATGGGCCACCGACCGCGTTGCATCAGGCACTGCACCCGAAGTCGCCGCGCACGAAGCGATCGAGTATCTCTACAACCGCCTCGGCGGACACGGCGGAATTATTCTTCTCGGCCCCGACGGCCGCTTCGGCCTCGCACACAACACACCCGGAATGGCTTGGGGCATCGCCACCGAAGCCGGCATGCGCACCGGCGTCAGAATTCAATAGCGCCTTCTGGCCAATGTCACTAGAATCCACTGAGCATGATCTTTTCTGATCTCGAGTTGGCAAAAAAGCTGGAGGCCGCGGAGGCATTTGCCTGTGCGGGCTTTGCTGCATCACGCAAAAAACTATTCCCTGAAAGCCTGTCAGAATCTATCGAGGTCGAAGGCACGACCGTCGTCTTTGATGGAGTCGACTCGCCGATCACTCAGACATTCGGTCTGGGAATTTTTGCAGAGTCAACTCCACAGGCATTGGACAAGATCGAAACATTTTTCCGCGAGCGCAGCGCGGCAACTCATCACGAACTCTGTCCATTCGCTGGCGTGCAAACATTGGCGCTTCTTTGCGAGCGTGGTTACAAGCCGATCGAGATAAGTCACGTGATGTATCAACCAATTCAACATTCAATCGCTGAACAAAGCCCCGCTATCAACATCAGGCTCATCAAGAGCGATGAAGCAGAGCTTTGGGGCCGCACAAGCGCCGCCGCATGGAGCCATGACCTTCCGGAGTTTGAAGAGTTCATGCAGTCCATGGGAACCATCACCGCCTGGCGTGAAAACTCTCCCTGCTTTATCGCCGAGTTGAACGGCGCTCCTGCTGCAACAGCGACGATGATCGTGCATGGCTCAATTGCATTATTCGCCGGAGCCTCGACCCTTCCTGCGATGCGGCGCAATGGATTGCAGCGGGCGCTGCTTACCGCGCGGATGAACTTTGCCGCTGATGCGGGTTGCCAAATTGCAATGATGGTCACCGAAGCAGGCAGTCAATCGCAAAAGAATGGCGAGCACCAGGGATTCCGAATTGCTTACACGCGGACCAAATGGCAGCTCGAAAACGAATAGGAATTGCAATAATCAAACTATGCTCGTACTCGCCTCCGCATCCCCCCGTCGCTCTGAACTGCTGAAGCAGATCGGCCTCACGTTCCGCGTTCACCCGGCGCACATTCCCGAAGACCCGCTCCCCAATGAGCCGCCCGCCGACTATGTCGCACGCCTTGCTCGCGAAAAAGCCGAGGCTGTTTATGCTGAACTCTCCTCCAAAATTCCTGATCCATCACTCATCGTTCTGGGCGCGGATACAACCGTCACTCTAGACGAGCACATCCTCGGCAAGCCCGAAGATGATGCCGACGCGGCGCGAATGTTGGCGCTGCTTTCTGGCCGAACGCACGCGGTTTTGACCGGAGTGGCCCTCGTCACAGCCAAAAAGACGATTGTTCGTTGTGAATCCACCGCCGTTTCATTTGCCAAATTAAGCAGTGATGAAATAGCCAGCTATATCGCTACTGGGGAGCCGATGGACAAGGCCGGCGCATATGCCATCCAGGGGCTTGCGGCGCAGTGGATTCCGCGCATAGAGGGCTGTTATTTCAACGTGGTAGGGTTGCCGCTGGCGTTGGTGGCAGCGCTCCTCAAACAGCTCGACAGCCGCGCTTAGTCTATTGCCACAGAAGTTACCCTGCATAAGTGAATTTATCTCTTCAACTATTAACTAATCTGTTATGAGAGATGGTTACCTTCGCTTGTGCTCCTCATTATTAATTCAATAAATCGACCATATTGTGATTTCTACCCTTGCCTGCCGCAAGCATTTGATAGGAAAGTGGA
>CAIMNN010000200.1 GCA_903842845.1 uncultured Acidobacteriaceae bacterium
ACAGGCTCCAGCGGCCGCAGGCAGCAGCCGCATACTGCTGGTGCTGCCGTTTGAGAACCGCAGTGGGCAGCCGTCGCTGGACTGGTTGCGCGAGGCTGCGCCCGAAGTGATCGACGCGCGGCTCGCAGGCGCAGGCTTTTCGCCTGTCAGCCGCGTTGACCGCCTGAACGCACTCGACCATCTGGGTATTCCGCCCAACTACCAGCCCACGCGCGCGAGCGCCATACGGCTGGCGCAGTCGCTGGATGTGGATTCGATAGTCGTGGGCTCGTACATTACAAACGGCACCGGGCTTATCCTTGAGGCGCAGCTGATCGACGTGCCGCATCTGCGCATTTCGCCTGCGGTGAGCGTGCATGGCGAGATGACCGATGTGCTGACGCTCTTCAATCAGCTTGCGTGGCGCTTCACGCGTCAACTGGACCCGAAGTTCCCGATGACCGAGCAGAGCTTTGTGGCGTTGGGCGGCTCGCTGAGGCTGGACGCGTTTGAGCAGTATGTTCGCGGCATCACCGAGCCCGACAGCGCGGAGCGGTTGACACACTTGAGGAGCGCGACGCTGCTGAGCCCGAATTACAGCCGCGCGTGGATGGCGCTAGGCCGCGAACTCTTTAACAGCGAGCAATACGACGAAGCGGCGGCGGCGTTTGCGCACGTGCAGCGCTCGGACCCGGATACTCTTGAGGCGAGCTTTGACCGAGGCGTGGCGCAGCTATTCAGCGGCAAGTACAACGAGGCGGAAGAGTCGTTTGCCGCCGTGGCGCGCGTGCTGCCGCTGCCTGAGGTGATCAACAATCAGGCTGTGGCGCAGAGCCGTCGCGGGGCTGATGGAACCGCGCTGTTCCGCCGCGCGGTGGAGGGCGACACAAACTTTGCCGACTTCCACTTCAACCTGGCGGTGAGTTTGCACCGGCAAAAGCAGACGGCGGAAGCGTTGAGCGAGTTGAAGGAATATCTGCGCCAGCGCCCGACGGATGAGGACGCGACGGATTTGTTGGACGCATGGCAGGAGACGAAGCCGGCCGGCAAAACTGCCGGACAGTCTTCGCAAACCACTCAACCCGATCCGCTGGAGCGCATCGACCGCATCTTCAATGCTGCGGCATTCCGGCAGGTGGCGCTGACCATGGACGAGATGCAGGCAGCGCGCCGCGCACAGCTCAGTCCGCGTGAACGCGCACTGTCGCTCGCCGCCGAGGCACGCTCTTATCTGGATCGTGGATTGCTGCTTGAGGCGGAGCGGCTCTACCACTCCGCGCTTGAATCGGATGGTTCGCTTCCCGCGGCGCACATCGGTCTTGGCGAGATCCGCGAGCGGAATGGTGATCTGGACTCGGCGCGCGCTGAAGCACATACCGCGCTGCAATTTGAATCCTCTGCTGCGGGTTGGCTACTGCTGGCCCGCATCGACCTGCTGCGCAACCGTTTGAACGAGGCGACCGAAGAGGTTGGCGAGGCACTGAAGCTGGAGCCGGCGAATCGCGTCGCAATCGAACTTCGGAGTACAATCGCACTGAAGCAGGGTAAGCAATAAAACTGCTCTCAATACAAGGAGCAAATTATGCGCGCCAGAAAATTCACTCTCCGCACCGCGTTCGTGGCAGCTGCATTGCTCCTTGGCTCGGCGTTCAATTATTCTGCGCAACATAACGTGGCCGACCAGCCTGTGAAGATAGACAGGCTGGTTCTCGACGACACGATTCAGCCGATCAGCGCTGGCATTCTTGACCGCGCATTAGAGACCGCGAACTCCGACGGTGCGGCGGCGCTGCTCATCGACCTGAACACGCCCGGCGGACTGATCACTTCGATGCGCTCGATGTCCGGCGCAATTCTTTCTTCGCGCATTCCCGTAATTGTTTACATCACTCCGGCAGGCGCTCGGGCGGGGTCGGCGGGGTTTTTTATTCTTGAGGCCGCCGATGTTGCGGTGATGGCGCCGGGGACCAACGCAGGCGCGGCGCATCCCTTCCCGACGACCGACAAGCCCGACGACGTGATGAGCCAGAAGATAATCAATGACACTGCGGCGTTTTTGCGTTCTTACGTGACGACGCGCAAACGCAACGCCGACGCGGCTGAGGCGACGGTGAGAAGTTCGCACTCGTACACGACGGATGAAGCGCTGAAGATGAACCTCATCGACTTCACCGCATCGAGTGAGACAGAACTGCTGAACACACTTGACGGCCGCACGATAACGCGGCTCAACGGAACGACCGTCGTGCTGCACACTGCGGGCGCAGCGATGACGACGATAGAGCCGACGCTGCGCGAGAAACTTCTTGGCTGGCTGGCTGACCCGAACATCGCGCTGATCCTGCTCGTCTGCGGCGCGCTGCTGATCTATCTCGAATTCAATTCGCCTGGCACGATCGTTCCCGGCGCGCTCGGCACTGTGCTTGTGCTGCTCGCCGTCTTCTCGTTTGACCTGCTGCCCATCCACGGCACGGCGATCATGCTGGTGATTGCAGGATTTGTGTTGATGGTGCTTGAAGCAAAGTTCGGCGGCCACGGGGCGCTGGCAATCGCTGGCATTGTTTCGCTCGCGTTCGGTTTGCTCACGCTTGTTGACGCGCCAATCGCGGAGATGCGCATCGGCCCGTGGATGGCGTTTTCAGTGAGCGCGGCGTTCGGCATTATCACCGTGTTCCTGCTGCGGCTTGCGTGGAAGGCCCGGCAGC
>CAIMNN010000201.1 GCA_903842845.1 uncultured Acidobacteriaceae bacterium
AAACTTATCGCTCCAAATTATTCCCGCGTCACAGCCACTGTGATACTGTGAAACCCATCCCTAAACCAAACAAATTAAATCACTAACCGCCCGAATTCTCTAAACCGCTGTTCCTCTAAATCGCGCAACTTCACGACATTTTGTACAAAAATCCCGTCGGCGTTCCCCACAAATTCCGCGCCCGGTCCTCATAAAAAATGCTGAACTGCAATCCCGAAATATCGTAATCGTAAAGCGGCACGCGGTCGAAGCTGTTGTCGCCGCCGACGGAGTACTCATCGCCACTGCAGTCAATCATCAACGTGTCTTCGCTGCTCAGCCGTTCCGGATGCGTCAACAACATGCAGCCAACCTCGAATGCGCCAAGGCCGTACTCGTTGCCGGCGAGTGCGACGCGCGTGCGGCGGGCCGAGCAGCCGCGATGCAACATTCCATACTGGCAGGCGACGATGTGGATGTCACTGCCCTGTTGCTGGTCTGCAAGGATGGTTTCGGCGAGCTTGGAGCGCTCACTTTGTCTGAGGTACTGCGGGCTCATGCGGTCTTTGACGCGGTTCTGAAAGCGGCGCTTGGAGCCTATACACTCCATGACCATGGCGACGGCGTCGTTGTAATTGGAGGCGAGCGCCTGCCAGCGCGGGATTGCGAACCAGGCTTCAGCGCCTTCGAGCATCGGGCGGCGCGCGATACGTTCGTTGACCTTGCCGAGCGTGGGGAAGAATTTTTTGAGTTCGGTGACCTGCGCTTCGATTGGTCGTACGCGGTAGGTGGCAGGATAGACGCGGTCGCTTTCGGCCTGTTCGTTCTTGAAGCGGTCGCTGGTGGTGTGGCGATGGATTATTTCGATGAGCAGGTCGGCCACTTCCTGCTTGAGCTTGCGGCTTGAGTCGAGGACAGCCTGGGCGCTGTTCTGGTCGAGCTCTTCGATAGCCTGGGCGTGGGCACGCGTGACCGCTTCGCCGAGGAACTCAAGCAGTTGTTCATTTTGTTTCGGCGTGGTGTTGCCGGTCAGATGCAGCGGCGTGACGGTGTGTCCGCTGGAGTGCGTGACGGAGTGGCGGGCGTGATGGGAATGATGCGCGTGCGGCGCGTGATGATTGGTGAATGCCATGGACCCGCCTTCAAATGGAATTGTTCCTTATCCGTTTATCGGCGGGTCCGGGTGTTTCTGTAGTGATTAGTTACATCGTCGGCGCGTCGCCCGCCCAGTTGCCGCTCTGTTGCGCGGCGGCTGGAAGCGGGAAGATGGGCAACGCAATGGCGAGCACGTCCTCGATGCGGCTTGCATAGTGGATCTCAACGCCTTCTATCTGCTCAGGTGTCAGGTCCTCTTCGACACTTTGGCGGTTTTCGGCCGGGAGCAAGATGGTGGTGATGCCAGCGCGGCGCGCAGCGAGGAATTTCTCCTTGATGCCGCCGACGGGGAGCACATCGCCGCTGAGCGTGATTTCACCGGTCATCGCGGTTTGCGGTTTGACGGTTGTGTTGGTGAGCATGGAGACGAGCGCGCTGACCATGGTGACGCCGGCTGATGGGCCGTCCTTCGGGATTGCGCCCGCTGGGACGTGGATATGGATGTCCATGTTGCTGAAGTCTTCGTCGATGCCAAGGAATGTGGCGTTCGAACGGACCCAGCTCATGGCTGCCTGCATGGATTCTTTCATCACATCGCCGATCTGTCCGGTCATGGTGAATGCGCCGTGGCCCTTCATCTTTTTTGCTTCGATGAAGAGGACGTCGCCGCCGGCGGGTGTCCACGCAAGGCCGACGACTACGCCGGGGCGCTTGACGCGCTCGGCGACTTCAGTGTCGACGCGGACGAGGATACCGCCGAGAAATTCCTTGATGACGTCGGTGGTGATGACGAGCTTTTCCGTTTTGCCTTCGACGATGCGGCGCGCCTGCTTGCGGCAGACGGTGCCGATGGTCTGCTCCAGCTTGCGGACTCCGGCTTCGCGCGTGTAGTGGCGGACGATGTGGCGGACGGCTTCTTCGCCGAGCTCGATGCTCTCTTCGGTCAGGCCGTTCTCGCGAATCTGACGCGGCGTGAGATAACGGTTGGCGATGTGAAGCTTCTCTTCTTCGCTGTAGCCCTGGAGGTGGATGATCTCCATGCGGTCGAGCAGCGGAGCGGGAATGGGGTCGAGAATGTTGGCGGTGCAGATGAAGAGCGCCTTGGAGAGGTCGATGGGCACGTCGAGGTAGTTGTCGCGGAAGGCGACGTTCTGCTCGGGGTCCAGGACTTCAAGGAGCGCGGAGGATGGGTCGCCGCGGAAGTCGCGGCCGATCTTGTCAATCTCGTCGAGCATGATGACGGGGTCGTTGGCTTCGGCGCGCCGTAAGCTCTGAACGATCTGACCAGGCAAAGCTCCTATATAGGTGCGACGGTGGCCGCGGAGTTCAGCCTCGTCGTGCATTCCGCCCATGGAGATGCGCTGGAACTTGCGACCGAGTGAACGCGCGATGGAGCGGCCAAGCGATGTTTTGCCGACGCCCGGAGGTCCGACGAAGCAGAGGATGGGGGCTTTCATGTCGCTCTTGAGTTCGAGGACGCTGAGGTAGTCGAGAATGCGCTCTTTGACCTTGCGGAGTTCGTAATGGTCTTCGTCGAGTATCTGCCCGGCGTGGCTGACGTTCACTTTGACGCCGGTGGATTTGTTCCACGGCATGGCGATGAGCCACTCGATGTAATTGCGGGTGAGCGAGTAGTCGGCGGCCATGGGCGACATGCGGGCGAGACGGTTGAGTTCCTTGGTCGCCTCTTTTTTAACGTCGTCGGGCATGCCGCAGCTCTCGAACTTTTGGCGCAGGTCCTCGACCTCGCGCTGGCTGTCGTCGGTTTCGCCGAGTTCCTTTTGGATGGCCTTCATCTGCTCGCGCAGGTAGAAGTCGCGCTGCGATTGCTGGACCTGGTCCTGGACTTCGGTTTGAATTTTGGTGCGGAGCTGTTGGACCTCGAGCTCTTTGGCGAGGAACTGGTGGAGCTTGTCGAGGCGCGTTTGTACGGATGGAGTTTCGAGGAGCTCCTGCTTTTCCGCGGTGGTGAGGAACGGGAGCGAGGCCGCGATGAAGTCGACGAGCTTTGCTGGCTGGTCGATGTTGGCGGCGATAGTGCGCAGTTCGTCGGAGAGCGTTTGCGAGGCGCCGACGATCTGATTGAACTGGGTGAGGACGTTGCGGACCAGGGCTTCAACGGCGGCGCTTTCGTCGCCAACGGGTTCGACGGTCGAAAGGACGCGCACTTCGGCGATCATGTAAGGCTCGGATTGGACGAAGCGGACGAACTCAACGCGCTCAACGCCTTCAGTGAAGACGAAGCGACTTTGGTTGGGCATTTTGACGATCTTGTGTACGGTGGCAAGGGTGCCAACGGTATTGAGGTCGGTGGGGCCAGGAGAGTCGACGCGTGCGTCTTTTTGGGCGGCGACGATGATCTGGCGGTTATCTCCCAACGATTCAATCAGTTGGATGGAACTTTCGCGGCCGACGGTGAGCGGAAGGACAGCGTGAGGGAAGAGGACGGTGTCGCGGACAGGCAGAACAGGGACCAACTGAGTGGATGTTTTGCCTTCGAATTCATTGGGTTGCTCAAACATTGAGTCTCCTCGTATCAACTTATCTTCACTTATACATGAAGATGTTTCAATTCCCAAATAGGATTCATCGGAAATCGAGCTTTTCCGCTCTGGGAACTACCTTGGATACGGCATTCAAAGCGTGGTGGTTCAGTGGTTTAGGCTGCGCGGCGAGGGCGGCCAAATATTTTTCGTGGTGTGTTGACACGAGCATCATAGGGGGTTATCGGCGGGGATTGGGGGATGTTCAGGGGAGAGGGGCGGGGGGCGAACCGAGGGGTAATTGGGATGGATTTTTGTTGTGAATGCGGGAAAACTTCGACGCGGATGTGCCTGTATTTAGCGTAATTTTGGACATGCGCCGGCGCGTTAAAAACTTTGCGATGTGGTTGATATTCAGTTGGTTATTCGAATGATATTCAGGGATTCAATCCCCGATTCCCGAAAGCAAGGGATCAGGGGTATCCGCGGTTGATTACAAAGGCAGCGAGTCAGCTTGCGCTGGCGCGCAAATGGCGAGTTGGCTTGCACGCTTCGCGTGCAAATGGCGTGTTGTATGGAGATTCATGTTTCCCGCGTCCGCAAAAAATCGCGGGACGTGGAGCACCCGAGAATTTATTTAGACAAGGAAAACTCCTCGGTGAGCCAGGCGGAGAAGGGGGCGAAGGATTCTTCGCGGCCGAAGAAGTCGCGGACCATTTCCCTTCCCGGTTTGGAGCCGCCCTGAGTCAAGATGGTTTGTTTGTAGCGTTCGGCTGCGGGGCAGGCGAGGAGGTTGGCGGGGTCGAACTGGGCGAAGATGTCGAGGGCTATGACCTTGTCGTACGCGTAGGTGTAGTAGTTGGAGGAGTAGCCGGTGAGGTGACCGAAACTTGCGTACATGCGGTTGCCGTCGAGCCAGGTCCAGGGCTGGTAGCGCTGGTAGAGGTCGCGGGTTATCTGGTCGAAGTCGAGGGTGGCGGCGTCCTGATCGTGCAGGTCGAGGGAGATGGAGGTGTAGTAGATTTGGGAGCGCATCCAGTCGGCGCGGCCGAAGGCGGAGGCCTGCTTCATGCGTTCGATGAGGGCGAGTGGAATGGGCTCGCCGGTCTGGTAGTGGAGCGCGAAGGATTGTAGGAGGGCGGGCGAGCGGAAAAATTCTTCGAGCATTTGCGAGGGGACTTCGATGAAGTCGCCTTCGGTGGCGAAGCCGGAGAGGCCGGCCCACTCGGTGTGTCCGCCGAGGAGTGCGTGCATGAGGTGGCCGAACTCATGAAGATAAGTCACGACGTCGGAGTATTGCATGAGGCCCGGGTCAGGATTGGTAAGATCCTCACTTTGACTTGTGCCTGGAAAATTGCAGATGAGCGCGGCTTCGGGGATTGGGCCGCCTGCGACTCCGCAGACGAGCGGTGCGGCAGAGAACCATTTGTCTTTTCCGTCGCGTGGGTGCATGTCGAGATGGAAGCGGCCTTTCAGAGTTCCCTGTTCATACAATTCAAAAACGGAGACTGAGGGATGCCAACTGGGAGCGGCGACGCGGCGGAACTCGAGGCCGAAGAGCTGGGCGGCGGTGGAGAGGACGCCGGCTTCGACGGATTTGTAGGGGAAGTAGGGGCGGACGGATTGGGAGTCGAAGGTGTAGGCGTGGCGGCGGTACTGCTCGTACCAGTAGGCGCGGCTGGTGGTGTCTATCTCGCCCGAGTGGCCGTGGGAGTGGGCGAAGGCGAGGATCATATCGTGCTCGCGTGCTGCGCCGGAGCGGCTGGCTTCGTCGAGCTTGGCGATGAAGGTGCGGGCGTTGGCTGCGGAGCCCATCATCTGGTCGGCGGTGGCGAGGTCGGCCCAGGAGCGGAAGCCGAGAATGTGCGCGAGCTGCTGGCGGATTTGGAGGAGCTGGCGGAGGAGGGCTTCGTTGGCGGGGTAGGCGCGTGTGTTGTAGGCGATGAACATGCGCTTGCGGAGGTCGGCGCTTTTGGCGAAGGTCATGACGGGTTGCATGTCGGGCGGGTCGGTGGTGAGGATAATTTTGCCGTCGGCGTTGGCGGGGTGGCGCGCGATGTAGTCAGCGGGCAAGCCGTCTAGTTCGGCGGAGGAGGAGACCTCGACGGTTTTGCCGCCTTCGGTGATGTTGCGGCTGAACTCGAGTGAGATGCGCGTGGCCTGATTGTGGAGGGCCTGGATTTTGGCGCGGGTCTCGTCGTCGCGGTCGAC
>CAIMNN010000202.1 GCA_903842845.1 uncultured Acidobacteriaceae bacterium
CCAGGCCCAGGTGGGCAGGTACTCGGCGAGGTGGAATCCGTAACCGTATTTAAAAACAGTTAGATAGCCATCGAGTGCCATGAGGGCGGCGACGGGGAGAAGGCCTTCGCGCAGCGGGCGGCGCGCGCCGAAGAAGAGCAGCGAGCCGGTGACCGCAGTGAACCCGAACCAGCCGGCATGGGGAAGAACCCGGCTAAAAACCGCTAAAACCAGAAGAATATAGGCAAACATCAGAACCTCTTCGCATTAAGTTGGTTTCTCTATTCTGGGGTCTGGGGGCTGATGGGTCAACGGTCGGGGTGTTGCGGGGTTTTGCAGGGTGGAAGTTTTTTTTGACGTGGGTGAATATTCAATCCGGCAGGTGCGGCGGAGATTCAATGCGACAGGCCCGGCGACTGGAAAAACACTCAATGCGACTGGTGCTGTTTTGTAGTGAATTGCAGCGTTTTGGCGCGCGCCTGACAATTTTTTATAAGTGGTTGAGCGGCGCAGGTTTGGGGCGGGGAAAATGAAGTGCAGTGGCACGTTGAAAACAGCCAAAAACACCGCTTTTGCAGCCAAAAAGCACGGAAATGCAGTCCGGAAAAACTGTGAAACTGTGAAAGGACAGAGATCAGAGATCAGAGACCAGAGAACAGTTACGCGGAAATTTGATTGATAACCGAAGTGGCACCTGAGCTGCAATACATCATTCCCCGGTCCCCAAAGGCGAGGGACCGGGGGCACCCGGCGTGCTGAATGGATTTGTTAGTTGCAAGACATTTATTTTTGCACGCGGTGGCCGTAGACTTCGCCGGCGTCTTCGCGGTTGTCGATGATGTAGACCCAGGCGGTGAGGGGTGAGGGGCCGGTGGTTAGGCCGTAGCCACGGTAGTCGTATTGGAAGCGGAGGTCGTCGAAGCGGACGGTGGTCCAAGTGTGCGGCGGGGGCAGGCTGGGTGTGGGGAGCGCGTCAGGGTCGTCGAGCGGGATGGGTTCGGGGCCGAGGTCGGTGGGGATGGCCCAGCGTCCCCAGTCGAGATAGACGCGGCCGAGTTCGGTTTGCTTGGCAGCTTCGACGGCGGGTGTGTCGATGGGCTTGGGGATGACGTTGTATGTGAGGTCGGTGTCGATGGCGCCGGTGAAGGTGTTGAGTTCGGCGGTTTGGAAGGTGTGCGGCGTTTCCATGATTGCGTGCCAGCGGAATGGGTTGATGGGGTAAGGCATGAGTGCAACGCGGGTGACTGGCTCGGTGGCGACCTGGGTGGAGTTGAATTGGTTGAGCGCGATGGTGTGGGTGGTGAAGCGGAGGGTCCAAAGCGCGGCCATGAGTGAGAGGGCGATGATGGCGGAGATGCGGCCGTGGTAGCTGTAGGTGTAGCGGTTGAGGATCTCGCGGTCAGTGAGGTTGAGGATGGCGGGGATGGCGAAGGCGAGCGCGAAGATGAGCCAGAGGATGGGCTCGGCGATAAAAACCAGATCAAGGGAATACCAGCGTGCGTTAAAGGGAAAGAACGGGCGGACGCCGTAGTTGTTGGTGAAGTCGAGGAGGATGTGGGAGAGAGATGCGGTGAGAGTGGCGAGGAAGAGCCAGCGGTAGTTAATTTTTCCATTCCCCGGTCCCCGAAAGCGAGGGACCGGGGGCACGCGATCATTATCGGTGGTACTGGATTTTTTTCGGCGCTGGAACCAGTAGCGGTCGAGTAGCCAGATGAAGGCCATGGTTGCGAGGGCGACGAGCGGGGCGGCGAGGAAGGTGTGGGTGATGCCGCGGTGGTGCTTGAGGTAGGCGACGGGTCCGGCGAAGGACCAGAGGAAGTCGCAGTCGGCGGCTTCGGCGGCGAGGGAGCAGGCGAGTGTGGCGTAGGCGGTGCGGCGGTTGAAGGCGGCGCGGCCGATGGCTGCTCCGACGAGGAAGTGGGTGACTGGCTCCATGGGGTGATGATACGGCAGAAGACAGGGCCTAGGGCCTAGCGCCTAGCCAGTAGGGATTTGGGGAGAACGGAATTCAAGAAGAAGTGAGGAGTGTTGAATAGAATTGATGTGAAACGTGGAGGCGGGATGGAGAAGGCGCGCAAACGAGCGGAGGAGCTGCGGCGGGAGCTGGAGCGGCACGAGCATTTGTATTATGTGCTGGACGCGCCAGAGGTGTCGGACGCTGAGTATGACGCGCTGATGCGTGAGCTGCGCGAGTTGGAAGCGAAGCATCCGGAGATTGTGACGGCGGAGAGTCCGACGCAGCGAGTGGGGGGCAAGCCGGCGGAGGGGTTTGAGAAGCGGCAGCACTCGCGCGCGATGTTGAGTTTGGATAATGCATACAACGAGGCGGAGTTGAGAGAGTGGGACCGCAGAGTGCGCGAGTTGGCGGGCGATGCGGCGGTGAAGTATGTGGCCGAGCTGAAGTTGGATGGATTGAGTTTGGCGTTGACGTATGAGACGGGGAGTTTGAAGTCCGGCGTGACGCGAGGCGACGGGCAGACGGGCGAGGATGTGACGTCGAATGTGCGGACGATAAAAAGTGTTCCGCTGAGCGTGAGCGCGGAGAGATTGAAGAAGGCCGGCGTGGCCGCGGAGTTTGAGGTGCGCGGCGAGGTGGTGATGCCGCTCTCGGCATTTGAGCGGCTGAATGAAGAGCGTGAGCGCGAAGGGTTGGCGGCGGCGGTGAATCCGCGCAATGCGGCGGCGGGGACGTTGCGGACGCTGGAGCCGAAGATTGTTGCGACGCGGCGGTTGGATTTTTATGCGTACTTTTTGCTGGAGAAGGGCGAGTACTTCAAGGCGGGTCAGGAGGCGACGCTGGAGAAGTTGGCGGCGCTGGGGTTCAAGGTGAATCCGCATAGGGTGTGTGTGGAGAGCGTGGACGCGCTGCTGAAGTTTATTGAGAAGGCGGAGAACGAGCGCGAGGGGCTGGGGTACGAGATTGACGGCGTGGTGATCAAGGTGGATGCGCAGGCGACTCAGCAGCGACTGGGGTATACGGGGCGCGCGCCGCGGTGGGCGATTGCGTACAAGTTTGCGGCGCGAGCGGGCGAGACGACGGTGCGCGAGATAACTGTGCAGGTGGGGCGGACGGGGAAGCTGACTCCAGTGGCGGAGTTGGAGCCGGTGTTTATCGGCGGGACGACGGTGAGCCGCGCGACGCTGCACAATGCGGATTTTATTGAGCGGCTGGGGCTGCGGCCGGGCGATGTGGTGAAGGTGGAGCGCGGCGGCGATGTGATCCCGAAGGTTGTGGAGGTGTTGAAGAAGGGCGGGGCGAAAAAGGCGTTTGTGTTTCCGAGCAGTTGCCCGGAGTGCGGGAGCCACGTGGTGCGTGCGGAGGGCGAGGTTGATTTCAGGTGCCCGAACGCGGCATGCCAGGCGAAGCTGCGCGAGAGTCTGCTGCATTTTGGTTCGCGCGGCGTGATGAATATTGAGGGGCTGGGCGAGGCGGTGGTTGCGCAGTTGCTGGAGAAGGGGTTGGTGAAGTCGCCGGCGGAGTTGTACGGCTTGAAGGTCGAGGAGTTAGCGGCGCTCGAACGCTTTGGCGAGAAGAGCGCGACGGCGCTGATCGATGAGATTGAGCGGTCAAAGAAGGCGGGCCTGGCGCGGGTGTTGATGGGGCTCGGCGTGCGGTTTGTGGGCGAGCGGACGGCGCAGTTGCTGGCCGAGGAGTTTGGCGATATTGACGCGTTGAGCGCGGCAACGGCTGAAGAGCTGGAGCGCGTGAACGAGGTTGGGCCGAAGGTTGCGGCGGCAGTGATCGAATTTTTTGCAGAGCCGGGAAACCAGAAACTGGTGGCCGCATTGCGCAAGGCGGGCGTGGAGATGACGGCGGAGAAGAAGGTGCGGACGGAGCAGCTTGCGGGGCTGACGTTTGTGCTGACCGGGACGCTGCCGACGATGACGCGCGAAGAGGCGAAGGAGCGGATTGAGAGCGCGGGCGGCAAGTGCGCAGGGTCGGTGAGCAAGAAGACGAGTTATGTGGTGGCGGGCGAGGATGCGGGGTCGAAGCTGGAGAAGGCGCGGGAGCTGGGAGTGAAGGTGATTGATGAGGATGGGTTGCGGGAGATGTTGAAGGCAGGGAATAGTTAATAGGGCCTAGCCAGTAGATTATTGCTAGAACGAAATGAGGTTTTAGATTTTTCAGCGAGTCAGCAAGTCAGCGCGATGGTTCATTCATTTCATCTGGTTTTCTTTTTGGCGAGTTGGCGTCCGAGCGCTGAATGCACGGGCATGGCGAGTTGGCTTGCACGCTGCGCGTGCAAGTGGCGCGGGGATTTTTGTATCCTCGGTCCCCGAAGGCGAGGGACCGGGGGCACCCGAAGTGCTTTTGCTGATTGAAATTAAGAAATCAGTTGGGGCGGAAGCGGGTTAGTAGATTGGCCGAGTTGTTTTCGGCGGTGCGGAGGGAGCGTTCGCGTTCGCGTTGCCAGGCGGCGGCGCGCCACTCGTTGGAGTTGAAGTTGGGAGCGGCGGGTTGATCGATTGTGCGGATGGGCGTGACGGGGCGGATGTGGGGCGCGGGTTGCGTGGGTTCGGCGTGCGTGATGAGGCGGGCGGAGGACTCTTCGGGGGCGAGGTCGTAGACGGGTTCAGATTGTTCGCGGCGTGGTTCGAAGCTCTCGCGGCGCGATGCGGGAACGGGGTCTTCGCGGCGTGTGGGCGCGACGTCGGAGTTGGGCGCGGCGTAGGTATCGGATTCATCTTCGAATGCGGGTTTGGCGGCGACTGCTTTGGCCATAAATTCGTCGACGAGTTTGTGGACGCAGGTTTGGCCGCAAAGATGTTTTGAGCCGGGCTTTGCGCGGTTGCGGGAGGTCCATCCGCCGAGGCGGAGTTCTCCGCCCTGGTCGAAGGCAACGAACCAGTGATTCGTCTGGCGTTTTTCAGTTCCACAGACATCGCATGAAATGGCCTGGCGGATCATCGGCTTCCTTTTTGCCTGAAGGTTTTCCGGCTGACGGGAGATGCGCGTCAGTGGGCTTGCTCTTAATTCATCGTGCGGTGGGAAGAAATGTTTAAGGATGGGGCAGATGGGGGTAGGAGTGTTGCGATTTTGGACAGTCGATTGTGAACAGGCGCCATTTTGGGATTGTCAGATGGCAACAGCGAACAAAAAAAAGTGCATCCAATCGGATGCACCCTTTTTATTAGCGAAGAAATTATTCTTTGCGGGCGAAGTAGCCTTTACGCGCGCGCACCTGGTAGCGGCGGTCATTGGCGAAGAGGTAGATGGTTCGGAATGCGCCGTCGGGTTTGAAGTCAGCGGG
>CAIMNN010000203.1 GCA_903842845.1 uncultured Acidobacteriaceae bacterium
CTCGAGGCCGAGTGTGTTCAAACGGCCGCCGATCTCGCTGAGAAGAAGGTTGGCAACGCGGCGCGGGCTTTTGGCTTGTTTGGCCGCAGCTTCAAAGCGGTCGGCGAATTCGCGGGTCTGGGTGAGCGTCTGCGCGTCTTTTTCTAAGAGCTCATACTCGGCGATCATGCGCGCGCGGCGCGCTTCAGGCAACTCGGGCAACTCGCTCTTCATGCGGGCCTGGAACTCGGCGCTGACGACGAGTGGCGGAAGGTCCGGCTCGGGGAAGTAGCGGTAGTCGTGGGCCTGTTCCTTGGAGCGCATGGAGTAGGTGCGGCCCTCGTTGGCGTTCCAGAGGCGGCTCTCCTGTATGACCTTGCCGCCGCCTTCGATGACCTCTATCTGGCGCTGAATTTCGTAGTCGATGGAGGCGCGAACAAATTTGAAGCTGTTGACGTTTTTGACCTCGGCCTTGGTGCCGAAGTTGGTTGCGCCTTTGAGGCGGACGCTGACGTTGGCGTCGCAACGCAGCGAGCCCTCTTCCATGTTGCAGTCGGAGACGGCGGTGTAGAGGAGGATTTCCTTGAGGCGCGTGAGGTACTCGAAGGCCTCGTCGGGCGTTCGGATGTCGGGCTCGGAGACTATCTCGCAGAGCGGAGTGCCGCAGCGGTTGAGGTCGATGTAAGTGCGCGTGGCGGAATCGGAGAAGCCGTCGTGAATGCTTTTTCCGGCGTCCTCTTCCATGTGCAGGCGTGTGATGCCGATCATCTTTGTGCCGCCGTCGGCGGTGGGGACGACGATGTAGCCGTGCTCGGCGATGGGCTTGTCGAACTGCGAGATCTGGTAGCCCTTGGGCAGGTCGGGGTAGAAATAATTTTTGCGTGCGAAGATGGAACGCTCGTTGACGCGGCAATTGATGGCGAGCGAGGCGCTGGTTGCGAACTCAACGGCCTGCGCGTTCAAGACCGGCAGCGAGCCGGGCAGGCCGAGGCAGACCGGGCAGACGTTGGTGTTGGGGGCGCTACCAAATTTATTCGCGCAGCCGCAGAAGGCCTTGGAGGCGGTCAGAAGCTGCACGTGCACTTCGAGGCCGATGACGGGCTCGTACTTGGCGAGGATCTCGGGCGATAAAGAAGCTGAAGCCATAATTGAATTTTAGATGATTGAGCGCTCCAAAGCAGTTTTCCGCCGTATTTAGGGTTCACATGGCGATGGATGAAACGTACAATGAGCCCATGCACAAGCTATTTCTTTCCTCCCTTCTGCTGGCCGCTGCGAGCCTGACACTTGTGGACGCACAAAGCCCTGTTCCTACTGCTTCAGCGGAGGATCGTGCGCAAGCTCGCGCAATTTATAAGGAACTGATCGAGATAAACACCACGGACACGTCACTGGGCAATGTGACGACCGCGACGGAGGCGATGCGGAAGCGTTTTCTGGATGCAGGGTTTGCACCGGATGATGTGCAGCTTGTGGGCCCGAACGAGCGGAAGATGAATCTGGTGGTCCGCTACCGCGCGGAGGGCAAGCCGGAGAAGAAGGCGGCGCTGTTCCTTTGCCATATCGACGTGGTTGAAGCGCTTCCGACGGATTGGCACACCAATCCGTTTGAGTTTATTGAGAAGGATGGATATTTTTACGGACGCGGTACGCTGGACATGAAGGATTCCGACGCAGTGCTGGTGGCGAGTTTCATCCGGCTGCGTCGCGAGGGCTTCAAGCCGAAACGCGACCTGATCCTAGCGCTGACGGCGGACGAAGAGGGCGGCAAGTCGAACGGCGCGGAATGGCTGCTGAAGAACAAGCGTGAGCTGGTTGATGCTGCATTTGTAATCAATCCGGATTCGGGCGGGGTTGAGCTGATAAACGGCAAACCGTTTGCAGCTGGCGTTGAGGCGACAGAGAAGATCTACGCTGACTTCCGCATCACGGCGCACAACAAGGGCGGACACAGCTCGCTGCCGCGGCCGGATAATGCGATCTACGAGTTGACGACGGCACTCAATAAGCTGGCGGCGTATCAATTTCCGTTTGAATTGAATCCGGTGACGCGCACGTTTTTTGCAAATCTCGAAAAGGTCAGCCCGCATCCGCTTGACCGCGGGATTCATTACATTTTGAAAGACCCGCCAAACAAGCGGGCCATCAAGGCGATGTCTGAGGACCCGACGCTCAACTCAACCATACATACAACGTGTGTGGCGACGCGGCTCTCGGGCGGGCATGCGAACAACGCGCTGCCGCAGACGGCGGAGGCCAATGTGAACTGCCGTATTCTTCCGGGCCACGCGATCGAAGAGGTGAGGCAACAGCTCATCGCGCTGTTTAACGATCCAGGCTTGACAATTGAGTTTGTTGCCGACAACGGTATCAGCTCAGCGATAGGGCCTGACCGCAAGGCGATCGTTCCGCCCACGCCGTTGCCCGAGGTGATGGAGCCGCTGATACGGATAACGCAGGCGATATGGCCGGGGATCCCTGTTACTCCGATGATGGAGGAGGGGGCGAGCGATTCTGTTTATTATGCGCAGGCCGGCATTCCCTGCTATGGATACTCTGCGATGGCGATAGAACACGACGATGTGCGCGCCCACGGACAAGATGAGCGCGTGCCGGTGGAATCGTTCTGGAAGTCGCTTGATTTCTTTTATGCCTTTGCCAAAGAGTTGGGCGGGGAGTAGGGAGTGGTTTATTCAAGGCTGGTTGGGGTCAAGGGAGTCGAAGGGACACAGATGGCAGGTCGTTTGGAGTTGATGATGGGTCCGATGCGCAGCAACAAGACCGCGGAATTGCTGCGCCGCGCCGAGATGCGGCGCGAGTATGCGAACCAGTACGTCCTGGTGCTGAAACCGAGCGATGATACGAAGAGCGCACCGGGTTTGATAGAGAGCCGCAATAAGGTCAGCCACGTGAAGATGAGCGCGACGGAGTTCAACTCGGGCGATCCCTGGGAGGTGCTCAAGATCATTGAGCAGACCGAGCAGCAGATAGGCAAGCGCATTGAGTGCGTCGCGATCGACGAAGGTCAATTTGTGGACGAGCTGTTTACGTTCTGCAAATACCTGCTCGATTCAAACCATGATGTTCTTGTCGCCGGGCTCGATCTGGACTTCCGCGCCATTCCTTTTGGCGAGATGCTGCACCTCAACTGGCTGGTGAGCACATATGGCGGCAGCCTGACCGAGTGCATGGCATATTGCCGTTGCGGCGCACGTGGGATCTACACGCAGCGGCTGATAGACGGCAAGCCTGCTGCTTACGCAAGCCCTGTTAAGCTGGCCGGCGATTGCTACGAGCCGCGTTGCGATGAGCACTTTGTGTTGCCGGGAAGGCCGCACTGAGCAGAAC
>CAIMNN010000204.1 GCA_903842845.1 uncultured Acidobacteriaceae bacterium
ATTGATTGGATGGCGGCTATAGTTCAGGGGCAGAACGCCTGTCTGTGGCACAGGATGTCGTGGGTTCGATCCCCACTAGCCGCCCCAATTCACACTCCCCCACACAACAAAGTGACATACTGAGAACGTCGGCGCGCCTAGTTGCGGCTGGCCTGCTTTTCCGCGTATTCAGGAGCCCACGGCCGTGGCCTACAAAGTAACTGATTTCCATCCGCGCTCTGGATTCGCCAACGCCCACGCCCAGACCGTGGCCGGCAACTTCTGGCGGCGGCCGGCGTTCACACTCGCGCCCGAGGCCGAAGAAATCCTCGTAGACCCCGCCGATGGCTCCCGCGTTCTTTGCCACTGCAACTGGCAGCGCGATGAAGCCGGGCTTCTGCTCATCGAGCGGCTCGCCGTCATCCTCGTCCACGGACTCGAAGGCTCCTCCGACTCACGCTACATTCACGGCGTTTCCGCGCGGCTCTGGGCCTCAGGCATGCATATCATCCGCATGAACCAGCGCAATTGCGGTGGCTCGGAGCGTCTGACACCGACACTTTACAACTCGGCGCTCTCGAATGACGTAGGCGCGGTCATCGATTGGGTCGCAGCAAAATCCGGCGTCGACCGCATCGCCCTCGTCGGCTACTCCATGGGCGGCAACCTCGTCCTCAAGCACGCCGGCGAACGCGCGGAGAGCAAGCCACTCGTCGCTGTTGCCGCCGTCAGCCCGGCCATCAATCTCTCGGCAAGCTCCACCGCGCTGCACACTGGCCTCAACCGCGCGTACGAGTGGTGGTTCCTGCGCGGCCTCATGGCACGCTACCGGCGCAAGGCCGCGCTCTTCCCAGAAATCTACGCCGCCGACCCCGGCCCCATCCGCTCGCTGCGCGACTTTGACGACAAGATAGTCGCCCGCTACTTCGACTACAACAACGCCGAGGATTACTACACTCGCGCCGCCGCAGCGAACGTCGTCAGCTCCATCAAAGTCTCCACGCTCTACCTCCACTCCAATGACGACCCCTTCATCAAGCTGCTGCCCAGGACGCAGGCCGCACTGGAAGCAAACCCGCAAGTGCAGTTTGTCCTCACCAATCACGGCGGCCACTGCGCGTTTCTCGGCAACACTCGCGGCGAAGACGTCCACTGGGCCGAAATGACCGTCGCCAATTGGCTTGAGGAATTCTGATGCTCGTTGATTGGGAGATCGAACTCGGTGGCGATGCGCACATCATTGACGCCGCCTGGCCCGGCTTCATAGACCTGCGCAAAGACCCCGCCAGCGCCACCGAACTCGACGAAAGCCGCGAATGGCCAGAGCTGGTCGCGCCACTCATCGCGCTGAACTCCGCGACCTCTCCACTCTGGACCTCGAAGTGCGATGCGTGGATTGTTGAAGACTTCGCCGCAGAAGACCGCGATGAATACGACGCCAGCGACGAAGATACACACGCAGTCGCCTGCTACATCGACCTTCTTGAGTGGCCCAGCCACGAAGCAGCCGTCGAGTTCTGCCGCGCGTTGAAAAACGAACTCACCGCTGTCGAACTCCAGACCTCGCGCATCGACCTCATCGTTCGTCGAGCATTTCTTCCCGGCAATCGCGAAGGCTTCGGCGTCACCGCTTACGCCGCCGGCTGCGGAGCCACCGAATCCCACGCGCGCCAGCAGTTGGCCGCCGCATTAACTGCTTTGGTGAATTGCAGTGCGTTCAGAGTTGAATCCCGCTAAAATAAAAAACAGGCGGGCGAGTAGCTCAACTGGATAGAGCACCGGCCTTCTAAGCCGGGGGTTACAGGTTCAAGCCCTGTCTCGCCTACCACTCCCCCTTTCGATTCCTCCTCAGACCAGCACGGTCATCACTTCAGAGAAAATTCCGCTCAACCGCCCCGGCGCCTGAGGAAAAACCCTCCGCTCAGCCCGCCTCGTACCAAAACCTGGGCGAATAAAGAGCGTAAAAAATGGAGATTTGCTTGCGCAAAGTCCATCCAAACTCCTGTATTTTCCTCCACTTTGTCACAGGAATCGGGTTCACGTCATTTGCTTCCCATCACATCAAAAAGTCATTTTCGACCCGATCTGTTTCGTAAACCGCTGATGTGGCAGAGTGTTCTTCCATCCGGACTGATGGAGAGGGCGGCAGAGCTGAAAATGTATTGGCAAAGATGCGAGAGGGGGGCGCAAGGGCAGGATTTGAGCCTCTGCGGGGTGGAGGTCTTGCCATGTGATACCCGTTAAAAAATATACATTTTACTTGTGAAAATGGCTCAAAGCTAATACCATCAGTGTGTTTCCTGCGCTTTGGATTTCTGCGACGCAGAAATCGCTGGGGTTTACGTTGTAGATACCCCCATTTCAGGGTTCAGTGTACGACGCGCAGAAACCCACTCGATTGAGGAGCCTCTGGTTGCGAAATTGAGATGGGCTGAAGCAGCTTGGATGTGCATGATGCTGTGAGGGCGGTCTACGTTCCACGGAGATCATGCTGCGGATGCGATTCATGTATCCGCTGTTCAACAGTTTTCCCGGGCGGTTGGAGGGCACGGGAGATCCAACAACAACGACGGGTGTTGCTCTCTTTCAGTTAGACGTCGCAAGATGCAAAACTGGGACGGGAAAAAACATCAGGAGGCTAGGAAAGAAATGTTGCACAGATTCTATGCTCACAACTCGTCAGGGTCGCCCCAGAGCGGCTCGCAGTCTCGCTTTTTCATGGCGTTGCTGCTTACTGTGACAGTCTTCTTCGGCCTGTCATATAGCGGGGTGGCAAATGCCGCTGCCTCGAATCACAGTGTTAACTCGCAATCAGCTCCTGGATTTCATCCGAATGCGAAAGTCAACACCAAGGCTCCGGCGCATGCAGTTGGCCAGAACCTGGTCAACAAGCTTTCAGCTCAAAAGAAGAGCGCGCGCCAATCGCAATTGAAGGCTCATCCGAATGGCGGCGGTTTGTACGCGTACTTTGAAGACTTCTCGTATGCGCCCGTCGGCTCCACTCCTGGTGCTGCTGGTGTAGCCGTCGATCCTTACGGTGACATCTTCTACTCCGACTACGACAACGGTTGCATCTATGAAGCCACCCCTACAGGGGTCGGCTACACATGGTCCACCGTTATCTGCGGACACTCTGGTGTCTATGGCCTTTCAGTCGACGCTTACGATCAATTGTGGGTTGCGGCTGCCAAGGAAGGCTTGGTCTTCGTCGTGTTCCCGGACGGGAACGGTGGATGGTCTGAGGCCGACATCGACAACACTCTCAGCTATCCTGCATCTATCGTTACCGACGGCTATGCAGACGTTTATGTAGCCGATCAAGATACTGGCGAGGTCTACTTCGAGTCTTACCAGGGTGGTAGCGTCTGGAGCCAGAGCACGGTCTATTCGGGCTTTTTCAACGCACCCACCGCGGTTGCCCTTGATGGCAATGGTGACCTCTTCGTTGGCGACTATTACTCTGCTGGTTCATCTTCCTACTCTTACCTCTACGTCCTCACCAACAGCGGCGGATTGCAATCGCCCTTCTACATCAACGTGGACGGCTCGTGGGATTACATCTCAGGTATTGCAGTTGCCGCAAACGGCAATCTGTATGTCACCGATACGGGCTTCGACTCAGGCTCTCCCGGTGTCGTGGAACTCTTGGTCAACCCCTACTGGGGTTACGAAGCAGGCACGTTGTTGCTTCAAAACTACAACAGCAACCTGAACGTGCCTTACGGTGCATCCATTGACTCGCTGGGCAACTTCTTCACCGCTGACTACTCAGGTGGCTTTGTCGTTGAGGACAGCAGCAACGTTGGCGCAGTGCAGGTTGGCTTCCAGAACTACGAAGAAAACACCATCTTCGCCAACTTTGATGTCGAAGGTTCTGGCGTTTATGGCGGTGCCTTCGTACAGACCGAAGGTGAAATCTATTACGACTACTCCGGCCTGTTCGACTCGTGCTACGGCGCGACCTTCAGCGGC
>CAIMNN010000205.1 GCA_903842845.1 uncultured Acidobacteriaceae bacterium
AAAGTTGATGTGCAGTAGCATGCGTTTTGCCGACATCTTAGCCTTGTAATATTCATGCAAAATCCTTGATTGAGCGTCAATAATCCATCAGTTAAAACGTATAAAAATAATTTCACAACTCCATTCCAATCCAATCCATTTGATATTTGCGCTAATGTGCGCAAGTGATAGAGAGCAGTGATTTTTGCGGCGCAATTACACCGTAGCGGCGTATTATGGACTCGAACCATCAGGGGTAGTACTTAAAAAAATCCCGACAGGAACCAAGCCATGAGAAAGAACCTTGTTTTACTCTTTGCCGCACTAGTATTTCTGGCATCAGCTGAGGCAAGTGCGCAATGCACCTTGAAGAACCGCGACATAACCGTGCGCATGAAGTTGGCAGCCGACACGCCTGCCATTGATCTGGTGGCTGCCGCTGATGGCCACTTCCGCATTAACAAGAGCCCGGAAGAACTGCCTGCTCATGCGGAGTCCGGCGAGCAGAACCTGCCGCTGCATTGGAAGTTTGCGGGCGAGAAGTCGAAGTGTGACGAGCATAAGGTGGAGATGCTGTATGAGACCACCACGCCGCATCTGCGCGCGCACTGGATCTGGGAGATACCCTCGCAGCATGGCCCGATAGAGCACCGCATCATCATCGAGAACCTGAGCGGCCGCGAGCTTTGGCTGCCGCATATTGAGAGCCTGCAACTGAGCTTTGTGGCTGAGAAGGGCATGCATCACTTCACCGTGGAGAAGGGCGCGGATACGCCTTCGGCTGAAGGGGTGCACGATTCCGCGATCGACGAAAACTTCAACTGGATCGGGCGGACGTCGAACTACGCGCGTCCGATGCCGGGCGAGGACCGCGAGATAATTCCCATCGAGGTTGTGTATGAGGAGAAGGGCGCGCAGTCGGGTTGGTATGCGGGGCTGGTTTATAGCGGTCGTTCGCGCATACTGTATCAGCGTGTGAGCACGGAGCGCGGCGCCATGGATTTAACGTTGCTGGGATTGAATCCTGACCCTGAGCCGTTCAAGACGCGGCTCACAGTGGATGGGAGCTTTGAGACGCCGACGGCTTTTCTGGGTGCGTTCAGCGGTGGGCCGGATGGCGCGGGGAACCAATTGCGGCCGTGGGTGCGTGAGGTCCTTGGGAATCCGAAGACGTGGAACGACCCGCAGTATCCGCTGATGGTGAACAACAGTTGGGGCAGCGGGATGGCGGTGGACGAAGAGCTGGCGCTGCGGATGATCGGCGACTCAAGGGAACTGGGGCTGGAGATGTTCCACATGGACGCGGGCTGGTTCCGCGGCGTGGGCGACTGGTACCCGGACCCGCAGAAGTTTCCGCACGGGCTGGCTGCGATAGCGGACGCGGCGCACAAGTCGGGGCTGCGCTTTGGATTGTGGACGGATTGGACGCAGGCCGGAACGGACACGAATGAAGGCGCGCTGAATGTTTTCAAAGTGCAGAATTGGGTTGCGCGCGATGTTGCTTCGGATTGGAAAACCAACGAGTACAAGGGCGACACGATAGACATCGGAGTGCCGCCCGCGCACGATTACGTTGCCGGAGAGCTGAAGCGGATAGTCGAGAACTATCACTTGGATATGCTGGAGCACGACGGCTACCTGGTGATGGAGGGATGCACGCACACGGACCATCCACATGCGCCGCCGGATAAAGGCAGGGTGCGGATCGATAGCGACGCCGGCTTTGAGTTTATTGTGGCGTCGAACTCGACGGACGTGAGTTACCACGCGACGCGCGCTTACTACGCGATCTACGAGCAGTTGCGCCGCGAGCATCCCGGGCTGCTGTTTGAGGTGTGCAATGACGGCGGGCGCATGGTGGACTTTGGCACGGCCGCGCACGCAGATTATTTTTCGATAACGGACACGTACGACCCGCTCTCAAACCGGCGCGCGTTCTACGATACGAGCTACGTGCTGCCGGCGGCGATGCTGGAGAGTTACGTGGAGAAGTGGGATACGCCGCAGATAGAGAATTTTCGCTATATGCTGCGCAGCGGAATGATGGGCTGGACGTCGATAAT
>CAIMNN010000206.1 GCA_903842845.1 uncultured Acidobacteriaceae bacterium
AGTGGAGATGGAGTAGTTCTGCTTGCCCATGGCGGGCAGCGTCTTCATGCCGAATCCGCCGAAGTACATGCCGTGGCGCTCAGGGCAGAAGTAAGTGTCGGCCTCAAGGGTGCCGGCGTACCAGGAGAACATTTCGCTGGCGTAGGTCATGACGGCAACGTCGTCTTCGTGCGACAGGGGGCGGCGGTCGAGCTGCTCGGCGATGTCGGGCCAGGTGCGGGAGTCACCGAACTTGAGTTTTGCGAGCGCGGCGCGCTGGGCGGCGGTGAGGCTGCGCAGAACCTCGGCTGTGGCGCGAGCGCGATCGAAGGCAATCTTTCCGTCGAGTTCGTAGAGGCTGGCCGAGTACTTCATGACAGCCTCGCGGCTGAGCGTGGAGCCGGCGGGGGATTTGCCTTCAAGGTTGCGGCGGAAGGCGGCGATGAGGGGCAGGCGCATCTGGGCAAAGCGGCGAATGTCATCCCGCTCGCGGCCGGCGAGGGCGACTAGCTTGGTTCGCTGTGCATCATCGAGCACGGCTAGCATGTTGTCTGCGATGCGGGTGAGGAAGGAGGTGTTGTGACCCCCTTCGGCGGCATCGATGTCGCGCATGTACTGAAAGCCGAAGAAGTCAGAGACCTTGCCGGGGGGCAGGAAGGTGTCTGCGGCGAAGTCGCCGGTGAGGTAAGCAAGTCCGTCAAAGGCGATGGTGTGCAACTGCGCCTGGTCCGAGGTCGCCTGCTCGATGGAGTATCGGCTGGCATCGGTGGGCCGTGGGGGACGGGGCTGTCCTGAAAGGGCCGGGGGCCGGTTCTGCGCGGCGAGGAGCCCGGCAGAGAGGCAAAGGACCAGCGGAATGGCGGCATTGATCATGTTTTTCACTGTACATCTCCTATGTTGAGGCCTGCGCTCTGTTGCGTTCGCGAGTTGGGAAGCCGCAGCGAAGGGGGGAGGACTAAATGGGATCAAAGAACATGAAGTCGGAGTTGGCGAGATAGGGTGTGAGTACGCCGGTGTTGAGGACGGGGTCTGCGTAGAGATAAGGCGTGGTGGCGACCGTGAAGTCGAAGGTTGCGCCGCTCGCGTAGGTTCCGGCGAGCAGCGAGCGGCGAAGGGTTTCGAGCTTGGTTTGCTGCGCGGCAGTGAGAGTGCTGTTGAGAGCGGCAAAGGCAGCGGCGTAATCGTAGTTGGCCTCGCCATCGAGGTCGCCGTAGGTGCCGGAGAGGGCTAGGACCTTGGCGTTGACAGTGGAGGCGTCGGATGTGGACATCATGAGGGTACGCAGCAGAGCGGCGACCTGAGCGCGGGTCGAGACGACGTTGGTGTCGGCGGCGTAAAGGATGTTGCGCTGCACGTTGACGAGATTGGCGATGGGCGCGGCCTGCGCCTGGGTGGCGTATCCGAGGGATGGGTCAATGAGGGCGCTGCCGGCGGTATTGGTAATGGTTTCGTCGATGATGTAGCCGGGGACGCCAACGGCAGGCGCATCCTTTATATAGAAGCCGCCATAGTAGGTTCCGTGGCGCTCGGGGCAGAAGTAGATGTCGGCGTAAAGCGATCCCTCGTACCAGCTGAAGATGTCGCCGGCGTAGGTCATTACAAGTTGCGCGCTGCCCTGGGGCAGACTCTTCATCTTTGCGGCGACCTGCGCGTCGGTGATGTTGGGCCAGGAGTTGAAGCCCTTGCCCTTCATCGCTTCGAGATAGGCGATCTGCGACGAGGTCATGGTGTTGTAGACGTTGGCGTAGAGCAGGGCGCGGTCGAAGGCGATCTGGCCGTCGAGCAGGTAGAGCGCGCGGGACTGCTTTTTGACCGAGTTGAGATTGAGGCCAGTGGAGCCGGTGGGAATGTTGCCGTCGAGGTTGCGGCGGAATGCATCCATGAGGACGTAGCGCTGATAGCCGTGCTCGTTGACCATGCTTTGCTGCGCCTGGGCGAGGGCGACGAGTTGGGCGATTTGGCTGTCGGTGAGGATGTAGATGACGTTGTATGCGACTCGGGTGAGGAAATCGGTGTCGTGGCCCATGTTGTCGGGATCGGTGTCGCGCAGGTACTGGAAGCCGGTATAATCGGCGACCTTTCCGGGCGGGAAGAAGCTCTGCGCGTCGAGGTTTCCGGTAATGAGCGCGAGGCCGGAGAAAGCGATGGTGGTGGCCTGTGCTTCATCTGACAGGGTGAGGGTCATGTCGTAGCCAGTGGACGAGGGCTCCGCGATGACGGCGATGGTTTGTGTGGCTGTGGCAGTGCCGCTGGAGTTGGCCGTGGTGAGAGAGGCCGTATACGTTCCCTTTGCCGCGTAGATGTGGCTGGGATTCTGAAGAGTGCTCGTTGATCCGTCGCCGAAGGACCAGGACCAGGAAGCTGGAGTGCCGGAGGAAGCATCAGTGAAGGCGACCGTGCCGGCGCTGAGGGGATTGGATGGCGTGTAAGTGAATGAGGAAATGGGACCGAGGGTTTTCGAGTTGACGGTGAGCGAACGATTGGCAATGGACGACCCGCCTGCATTGGCGGCGGTGAGAGTGATGGTGAAGCTGCCTGCGGCAGAGTAAGTATGGCTGGGATTTTGAACGGAGCTCGTGGAGCCGTCGCCGAAGGACCACGTCCAAGCGGTGGGGGTTCCGGTGCTGGTGTCGGTGAGCTGAAGGGATTGGCCGGCGGAGATCTGCGCAGCCGACACAGTGAAAGACGCAACCGGGGCAGACGTCTGGGTGCCAGGCAGTTGCGAGGTGAGAAATGAGGCACTCTGGCAACCGGCGAGAGAGAGGATTGCACAGGCAGCCGCAATCAGAATTACGCGATGCAGGTTCATGATGCTCCTTTCCTGAGG
>CAIMNN010000207.1 GCA_903842845.1 uncultured Acidobacteriaceae bacterium
TCCGGATCGATCATGCCTTCCCGAAGAAACTTGAGGCGCACCTGATCCCTGGCTTTCTCATCGATTGCGAACGCTGAGGGGATCCACGGTACCGCCACAATGGAGCGCGTTTCTTCACCTGTCGAATCGACGGAAAATCGACTTCCGGGTATGCCGCTTTTGACGCGCTGCTGGATTAGGTACACCCGCAGCTGGGTCTGTTCGAACGGGTTCGAGTAACGCTTCAAGAGTCGCAGAAAAAGAGCGGAGTCATCCGCGAGCGTCTTATAGCTGATCGTCAACTGGTCGTTCTCGGTATCGAGGAATGCGATAAGACGATCGATGAAAGTCCGGTCCACAAACCGAAAATGAACTGAGTCATCCGAGAGTCGAATGCCGAACATGCATGTTACTTGAGTCTGACGTAACAAGTCGGTAGCATCGATGCGGTCTATGATCAGGCGAGCGTCTTCACCCTCTTCGACGGTCTTTACCTGGGCACCCAGAATAGGCCCCTGCCTCTCCACTGAAGTTGAACCCGGGACCGGTGCTGTAACCTGGCAGAAGAAATCGATGCCGATGTCCTGATTTGCCTTATTCGCAGACAGCTGATGTTTGAGCGCCCAACGTCGAAAAAGCAGCTCTCCATCCTCGCCTATGATGTTGCTCCGGGAAAGACGCTTTCCTCGATCCACTCGTCCCTCGCTATTGTCCGTTAGTCGGTGGCCGAACTGTCCAGATAATGCAGAAATAGCGAATGGCTGGCCCAGACACCTTCACACCCAAGCACAGAACGCAAACACGCTTAATCAATGATGAGGATATCCCGTTCGGCAACTTGATCGCCAGCTGGTTTCGCAGATTCATAACGGCATATCGACAACGCGACAGAAATCTTGTGCCCCGCCGCTGGGCTGGGATTCGAGCGTGCTTCCCGGAACCTAGGGCGTTCAGCAGCAGAGATTCTCCTGAATCTGCGGAAAGTCAGAGACTGTCCGTGATCTCTTCGGCTGTGACCTTATCATCTGGCCAAATGCGATCATGCCATTCAATGGCATATGAGATGTCGTCGTATCGCAGATGAACATTGGCCCAGTCGAGCTTCGGGTGCAGTAGTCTCTCATCAGTGAGTTTTCGGCGATCCCGAATACCGTTCAAGATTTGCTTCAACTCTTGAACATCTCCGGGGTTCAGTGCCCGGAGGTCCCAGATGCGCACCATCATCGTGCGAGTGTCATCGTCGTATGTTAGGACGGAATGCAAATTATAGTGAGCTCCATCCTTGAGTGCGAGCTCAACGCAAAAGGGGGGAGTCAATTCTCCATGGCGGAGCAGCTTAAGCCAGCCAAGTACAAAATCAGTTCCGATTCTCTTCGCGGGGCTCGCAGGCTCCACCTGGAAATCCTCCAGCCGAAGGCAGGTGTTTCCGGTAAAGCGGCCGCGTCTCTCTTCCAGTAGAAGCGGGGCAATCCACGCATGGAGTTGCGACAAAGAACGCAGTTTCGGATACGGATTGCTATGCCACGGATCGTTTTGCAACGTGGCCATGGCTAGCGACTCACAGCTCCTCCGGGGAGCGCCAAACAACCATGTGCCCCAAATATCGGATGTCACTCCGTAGTGGGTGCGACATAGAAAGGGCTCCCAGGTCTTTCGAAGGTCCTCTTCGGATCGGATGTCAA